>NZ_JBFXGV010000007.1:0-102683 GCF_050177655.1 Paenirhodobacter sp. | reverse complement strand
CTCCTGCCCGCGGCGCAGCATTTCATGGTGGACTTCGCCGCCTCCCGCGTGCCCGATGTCGGCACGCCGCTGCGCTCCTCCAAGGTGACGAAGGTCGAATGATGCGCCCGCTCGCCACCCTCGGCAATGTCAACGTCGACCTGATCCTCGGGCCGCTCACGCCCTGGCCGGTGCCCGGCTCCGAGGTGCTCTGCCCCGAGGAGGATCTGCGCGTCGGCGGCGCGGCGGGCAATGCCGCGCTCGCCTGGCAGGCGATGGGACTGCCGTTCCAATGCGTGGCGAGCACCGGCTCCGATCCGTTCGGCGACTGGCTGCGGGCGGGGCTCGGCGCCGCCTCGGCACGCTGGACGCGCAGCGCGGGCGCGACGACGATCTCGGTCGGTGTCACCCATCCGGGCGCCGAGCGCACCTTCCTCACCACCCGCGGCCATCTGCCCGAATTCGGCTGGGCCGATGTCGAGGCACAGCTCGACTGGACGGCATTGCGCGGCGGCACGCTGCTCCTTTGCGGCTGCTTCCTGATGGACCGGCTCAGCGCCGATTACGATCGCCTCTTCACCCGCGCCGAGGCCGAGGGCGTCGCCATCGCGCTCGACACCGGCTGGCCGCTCGAGGGCTGGACCGAAGCGATCCGCGCCCGCGCACTCGACTGGGTCGCCCACTGCCGCCTCGTCCTTTTCAACGAGGTCGAGGCCACCAGCCTCACCGGCCTCTCCGATCCGGAAGCCGCCGCCGAGGCCCTTGCCCGGCGGATGCCCGAGGGCGCCATCGCGGTGGTGAAACTCGGCCCGCGCGGCGCGCTCGTCCATCGCGGCGGCATCAGCTGGCGCGCGTGTGCCCCCGCCGTCGCCGTGAAGGACACGATCGGCGCGGGCGACGTGTTCAACGCCGCCTTCCTCGCCGCGCTCGCCCGCGACGCGGACCTCCCCGCCGCACTCGCACAAGCCGTCGCCACCGCCTCGCGCGCGGTCTCCACCGCGCCGCGCTGCTACATCCCTGAGGAGCTTTCCGCATGAGCACGCTCGAGCTGCGCGGCATCCGCAAATCCTTCGGCACGATCGAGACGCTGCGGGGCATCGACCTCGAGCTCGGTACTGGCGAGTTTCTCGTGCTGCTCGGCGCCTCGGGCTGCGGCAAGTCCACGCTGCTGAGCATGATCTCGGGCCTCTCCGAACCGACCTCGGGCGAGGTCGTGCTCGACGGCCGCGCCCTCAACGGCGTGCATCCGAAGGATCGCGACATCGCGATGGTGTTTCAAAGCTACGCGCTCTATCCGAACCTGACGGTGGCGCGCAACATCGGCTTCGGCCTCGAGATGCGCGGCATCGACCGCCCCACGCGCGAGGCCGCCGTGGCCGAGGTGGCGCGGATGCTGCGCATCGACCACCTGCTCGATCGCAAGCCCGGCGATCTGTCCGGCGGGCAGCGCCAGCGCGTCGCGATCGGCCGCGCGATGGTGCGCAAGCCGCGGCTCTTCCTCTTCGACGAGCCGCTCTCCAACCTCGACGCCAAGCTGCGGATGGAAATGCGCAGCGAGATCAAGCGGCTGCACCAGATGCTCGGGGTCACCGTCGTCTATGTCACCCATGACCAGATCGAGGCGATGACGCTCGCGACGCGGATCGCGGTGATGAAGGACGGCAAGATCGAACAGCTCGGCCCGCCCGAAGAAATCTACAATCGCCCCGCCTCGCGCTTCGTGGCCGAGTTCATGGGCGCGCCGCCGATCAACATGCTGCCGGCGACGGCGGTCGAAGGAGGGCTGCGGATCGGGGCGACCGATCGCCTGCTGCCCTGCACGCCGCCCGCCGCCGCGGTCACGCTCGGCATTCGCCCCGAAGCGCTGCGCCCCGCGCCGAGCCCGGGCGCGATCACGCTTGCCGGCACGATCGACATGGTCGAGCTGACCGGCCCCGAGCAGATCGTCACCCTCGACCTCGGGCAGGACCACATCGTCGCGACGCTTTCCGCCGATCTCGCGCTGGCGCGCGGGCAGCGGCTGGAGCTGCATCTCGATCCGGCGCGGGTTTCGGTCTTCGACGACGCCTCGGGCCTGCGGATTTCCCCCGACCGCCTGGGCTGAGCCGGGGCTGGCGGCGCGCCCGATCGGCGCGCCCCCGTTTCATCGGAGCCTCCCGGCTCAGAAGGTCATCTGCATCGTCAGATAGACCGTCCGCCCCGGTTCGTTGACGCGCGCGACGGTGGTGTCGAACACGCTCTTGCGGCTCAGGTGCTTCGCGTAGGTCTTGTCGAAGACGTTGTCGACGCCACCCACGAGCCGCAGGTTCTCGCCCAGCGCGTGGCTCGCGAAAAGATCGAGCGTCGCATAGCCCACGCTCTTGCCCGGGTCGATGGCGAGATCGACGCGGGTCTGCCCGGTCGCCCAGTTCACCCGCCCGCCGGCCTGCCAGCCCTCGCTGTTCCAGGTCGCGCTCAGGCTCCCCTCGAGCGGCGGGATCTGCGCAAGCGGCGCGTGATCGGTGCTGTTCTGCCCATGGGTCCAGGTCGCGTCCCCGGCGAGGGTCCAGTCCCCCGTGACCCAGCTGCCCGAGACCTCGACGCCCTTCAGCACCGCCTCGACGTTGCGATAGATCGTGCGGTTGCTCGTGGTGCCCATCATCGTGACGGCGACGCTGTCCTGCAGGATATAGTCGTCGACATGGTCGTAGAAGGCGCTCGCGTTCAGCGTCCAGTTCGCCTTCGCGGTCTGGAAACCGATGTCGAACTGGGTGTGCTTTTCCGGCGCGATGTCGGGATTGCCGACCCAGGTCGCCATCCCGTTCATCCCGCGCGCCATCGCCCATTCGTTCGTATCCGCGGTGCGCACCGTGCGCGAGAGCCCGGCGAAGCCCTTCGTCTCCGCATCGAACGCATGTTCGAAGCGCAGAAGCCCGCCGATATTGTCCTCCGTCCGGGCCTTGTCGAAGGTGGTGCCGTAGACCTGGCGATAGTAGTCGTTCGGGGTCTTGCCGGTCATCCCCACGACGGTATTCGCCTTGCCGGCATCGGCGCGGACATGGTCATAACGCAGCCCGAATTTCACCGTGTCGCGCGCGTTCAGCGCGGTTTCCGTCTGCGCATAGAGGCCGAGCTGCGCTATCGTCACATCGGGCCAGGTCAGCGAGGAGGGGTTCGCCAGATTGATCATCGCCGGCGACATCGCCATGTAGCCCCAGGCGGTGCGCTGGTTCGATTGATAATCGACGCCGACCGTCGCCTTCGTGCGGCCGAAGTCGAGCTTGCCCTCGAGCTTGCCGCCCACCGTGTCGGAGGTGGTGGGCGAAAGCATCGCCATGCCGCTCGGTGTGCGCAGCGAATAGTTGTCCATCGTGTGATCGACGTTCGAGCCGAAAAGCACGCCTTCGATCCGGTTCAGCGCGCCGGCATCGAGATCGACCCGCCGCGCAGCCGGTAGGTCACCGTCTTCGACAGCGGGCTGTCCATGCTCGCCCCGGCGAATTCGACATCCTCGGCGCGGTCCGTCTCGACGTCGAAGGCGAGATCGACGCCGTTGTCGCGATAGCCGAGGGTCACCCCCGCGCTCTTCTGCGTATAGCTCGAGCGCACCTTGTGCCCCGATCCGTCCTCGTAATCGGAGGCGGTCTTCGCCTCGCCCGAGGCCTCGAGATAGAAGCCATGACCAAGGTCGACCGCGACGGTGCCGGCCACCGCGCCGCTGCCGCCATTGTCCGCCCCACCGAGGGAGAAGCTGCCGCTGACCGGCTTGCCGCTCTCGAAGCTCGGCGCCTCGCGTTCAAGCCGGATCGTGCCGGCGGGCGCGCCGGGGCCGTTCGTCACGCTCGCGTAGCCCTTTTCCACCACGACCCGGCTGGCCCGGTAGAAGGTCGCGATCGAGGAGGGCGGGTCCATCCGGTTCGGGCAGCCGCCATAGGTGAAGCTGCCCGCGTCGATCACGTTCAGCTGGTTCTTCGACATGCCGCGCAGGATGATGTCGATGCCGTGCCCGCCCATGCGCGAGCCGGAAATCCCCGGGATGGTGGACAGCAGCGCGCCACCGTCGAGCGCGGCGGGAACGCTCATCGCGCCGGGGCTGAAGGTCGTGACCGTGCCCTCCTCGGTGATGCCATCGAGCTGCACATAGATCGGCTCGAGCGCGGTTTCGGGTTTCTTTTCGGTGGTCTCGGCGAGCGCCACGGTGGAAATCGTGCCAAGCAGCACGGCGGTCACGCCAAGGCGCGCCGGGAAGAGAAGGCTCATTCGGGTTCTCCTGGAATCCTGGTCTGATGCAGGCGCGCGCAAAGAGGCCGGCGCGCCGGGTCACTTGCCCCGCCGGGGCGGAGCGTCGGTCAGACGGAAACCGGGGGGCCGCGGATGCTGCGGCTGTCGTCGCGCCGGGCTGCAGCCAGCACACGCGCCGCGGGGGGCGGCAGGTCGATGTCGTGGAGAATGCGGGCGAAACCGGGCAGCGGCTGGGCGGTGGCGACAAGCCCGACCCCGACGATGCAGAACGGGCATTTGGGCGCGCCGGAACCGCTTTCCGGATCCGCCTCGCGCACTGCGCCGGAGATGAGATCGATCACGATCGTGCGCAGCCCGGTGCCGTCGCAGAGCTCGATCAGCGCCTCGTTCGGGCCGGGAACCGGGCGGTTCGCGCCCGGCTGATAGGCCATCGCGACCTGCAGCGCGAGAAGCACGGCAAGCGCCACGGCAAAGATGCCGCGCAACCCCGCTCCGATGCCCCTCACGATCCGCATGGGGGCATCTGATCGGCGCTCACGAAAAGTTCAAGGCAGTCCCCCGCCGAGCCGCCGGCGCGGGCCGCGGTGTGGCGCGCCCGCCACGGCCATTCCGCCCGCCGCCGCGCTGGGCAGAAGCGAAAGATCACGACTATTTTCACTCGGAGCGCGATTTTTCTCTCGCTGCACTGCGGCATTTGTCACATAATTTTGCACAAGCGTCACGAAACCTTCGTGCGTTCCGCGCATTGGGAAGATGTGCCATCGTGAGGAAATGATCATGCCCCTTTCGACGATCAACCCGACCCAGCGCAAGATCTTCCGCACGCTGTTCGTTTCAGACCTACATCTTGGGGCCCGAGGCAGCCGGGCAGAACGGTTCCTCGAATTTCTGAACGGGGTCGAGGCGGAAACGATCTATCTCGTCGGCGACATTCTCGACATCTGGCACACCGGGCGCGTGTTCTGGGGCGAGGCGCAGCAGGGCATCCTGGCCGAACTCGCGCGGCGTGCGCGCTCCGGCACGCGGGTGATCTACCTGCCCGGAAATCACGATGCGGCGCTGCGCGACCATCCCAGCCCGCGCTTCGGCGAGTTCGAATTGCACGAGACGATCACCCATGAGGCCGCCGATGGCGCGCGTTATCTAGTGTTGCACGGCGATCAATGCGACGCGCGGATCTTCCGCTGGCATGTGATGACGCGGATCGGCTCGCGCGCCGATGCGGCGCTGCGGGCGATCGACCAGTGGCTCAAACTGCATCTGCATCGCACCACCGAACGCGGGCTTTGCGAGCTCGCGATCTCGGGGGTGAATGCGCTGATGCTGGTGGGCAACCAGTTCGAGGAACGCCTCGCCGCGCGGGCGCGCGAGGCGGCGCATGACGGCGTGATCTGCGGCCATTTCCACAAGGCCGCGCTGCATGTGCGCGAGGGGCTGACCTATGCCAATTGCGGCGACTGGGTGGACAACCAGACCGCGCTCGTGGAAACCTTCGACGGTTCGCTGCAAATGCTGGAATGGTCCGGCGAGACCCGCAGCGCCGAGATCTGGCAGCCGGCCGCCGTTTCGGCCGTCGTGACGGAGTGACAATGACCCTGCTTTTCGCCCTGCTTGCCGGTTTCGTCCTGCTCGCGCTTTCGCTGCATCTCGCCTCCGCCGCGCTGACCGCGTGGCGCTATCTCGTGCCGGGGCACGAGACCGAAATCGCGGGAACCCCGTTCATCACGCTCCTGCGCCCGGTCTGCGGCCTCGACGCGCATGACGAGGAAACCCTCGCCTCCTCCTTCAAGCTGACCTGGCCCGCGCATGAGCTGATTTTCTGCGCCGCGCGGGCGGATGACCCGGCGGTCGCGCTGCTGGAGCGGCTGATCGCCGAACATCCCGGCTGCAATGCGCGCGTGCTGACCGGCGAGGAGATGATCTCGGGCAATCCGAAGCTCAACAATCTCGAGAAGGGCTGGCGCGCGAGCCGCGGCGAGTTCATCGCGATGGCGGATTCGAACCTGCTCCTGCCGCCCGATTATCTCGAGCGGCTGCTCGGCGCCTGGAGCCCGGGCACCGGGCTCGTGACCTCGCCGCCGATCGGCACGCGGGCGGTCGACCTCGCCGGTTCGCTCGAATGCGCCTTCCTCAATTCGTTCCAGGCGCGCTGGCAGCTCGCCGCAGACAGTCTCGGCAGCGGCTTCGCCCAGGGCAAGACGCTGTTCTGGCGCCGTGACGTGCTCGAGCGCGCCGGCGGCCTGGCCGCGCTCGGCCGCGACCTCGCCGAGGATGTCGCCTCGACGAAGGCGGTGCATGCGCAGGGACTCAAGGTGCGGCTGGTGCGACAGGCCTTCACCCAGCCGATCGGCCCGCGCAAGACGCGCGCGGTCTGGGACCGGCAGCTGCGCTGGGCGCGGGTGCGGCGTGACGGTTTCCCCGGGCTTTTCGTGCTCGAGATCCTGCTCGGGCCCTGGCCGCCGGTGCTGGCGCTCATTGGCCTTTTCGGGCTTTGGGGCGCGGCGGTGGCGCTGCCCTTCCTCGCGCTCTGGTATGGCGCGGAAATCGCGCTTTGCCGCGTCGCGCAGTGGCCCTGTGCCGCGCGCGACATCGCCGCGATGGGCCTGCGCGATCTGATGCTTGCGCCGCTCTGGGTCACCACCTGGTTCAAGCGCGGCTTCGAATGGCGCGGCACGGCGATGGATGCGCCGGGCATCGCGCATGAGGTCAAGGCATGAGCGGGCTGAGCTGCGTCATCCCGGCCTATAACGAGGCGCCGCGGATCGCCGCGGTGCTGCGCTCGGTCGTCGGCCATCCGGCGATCGACGAGGTGATCGTGGTCGACGACGGCTCCTCCGACGGCACCGCCGAGGCGGCCGCGTTGATCGAGGGGATCCGACTGATCCGCCTGCCGCAGAACCGCGGCAAGAGCTGGGCGGTTTCGGTCGGCATCGAGGCGGCCTCGCAGCCGCTGATCCTGTTTCTCGACAGCGATCTGCTCGGCCTCGGCCCCGAGGCGCTCGAGGCGCTGGTCGCCCCGGTGCGCGAGGGCCGCGCCGATGTCTCGATCAGCCTGCGCGGCAATTCGCCCTGGCCCTGGCGGGCGATCGGGCTCGACTATATCTCGGGCGAACGGGTGATGCCGAAGGCATTGATCGGCGAGACGGAGGCGCTGCGCGCGCTGCCGCGCTTCGGCCTCGAGGTCTATCTCAACCGGCGCTGGATCGGCTCGCGGCAGCGCATCGCCGTCGTCCGCTGGCCCGAGGTCGCGAGCCCCTGGAAAGGCGCGAAACGCGGCCGCTGGGAGGGCGTGAAGGCCGATGTGAAGATGCTCGCCGACATGTTCCGCACGATTCCGCTGCATCACGCGGCGGGGCAGATCTGGGCGATGCGCCGGCTTCGGGCCTGATTTCCCCAAATTTCCGGAATGATCGAAAACTGAAAAACCCGCGCCGAAGCGCGGGTTTTCGTTTCTTTGCCTGACGTGCTCAGCGCTTCGTCGGGCCGGCGTCGAGGGCGTCCTCGAAGGTGCGCAGGCCGGTCTTCGGCGCCTGCACCAGAACCGCCATGTTGCCCGGCTTGTGCTGATTGCGCAGCATCTTGGTATGCGCCATCGGGATCTCGTCCCAGGGGAAGACCTCCGACATGCAGGGGTCGATGCGGCGCTCGATCATCATCCGGTTCGCGGCCGAGGCCTGCTTCAGATGGGCGAAGTGCGAGCCCTGCAGACGCTTCTGGTGCATCCACATGTAGCGCACGTCGAAGGTGCAGTTGAAGCCGGAGGTGCCGGCGCAGATCACCACCATGCCGCCCTTCTTGCAGACGAGCGAGGACACCGGGAAGGTCGACTCGCCGGGGTGTTCGAAGACCATGTCCACGCTCACGCCCTTGCCGGTGATGTCCCAGATCGCCTTGCCGAACTTGCGCGCTTCCTTCAGCCAGGTGTTGTACTCTTCCGAGTTCACCTTGGGCAGCTGCCCCCAGCACTTGAAGTCCTTGCGGTTGATCACGCCCTTGGCGCCGAGGCTCATCACGAACTCGCGCTTGTCCTCGTCGGAGATCACGCCGATCGCATTGGCGCCTGCCGCGTTGATCAGCTGGATCGCGAAGGAGCCAAGCCCGCCCGAGGCACCCCAGACCAGCACGTTCTGACCCGGCTTCAGGTCATGCGGCTTGTGGCCGAAGAGCATGCGATAGGCGGTGGCGAGGGTCAGCGTGTAGCAGGCCGCCTCTTCCCAGGTGAGGTGCTTCGGCCGCGGCATCAGCTGCTGCGCCTGCACCCGGGTGAACTGCGAAAACGAACCGTCGTTCGTCTCGTAGCCCCAGATCCGCTGGCTGGGCGAGAACATCGGGTCGCCACCGTTGCATTCCTCGTCGTCGCCGTCGTCCTGGTTGCAGTGGATCACGACCTCGTCGCCCACCTTCCAGCGCTTCACCTTGTCGCCCACCGCCCAGACGATGCCCGAGGCGTCGGAACCGGCGATGTGATAGGGCTGCTTGTGGCCGTCGAAGGGCGAGATCGGCACGCCGAGACCGGCCCAGATGCCGTTGTAGTTCACGCCGGCCGCCATCACGAGGACGAGCACTTCGTGGCTGTCGATTTCCCAGGTCGGCACGACCTCCTGCTGGAAGGACTGCTCGGGTTCGCCGTGACGTTCGCGCCGGATCGCCCAGGCGTACATGTTCTTCGGAACATAGCCGAGCGGCGGCATCTCGCCGATCTCGTAAAGGTCCTTCTCCGGCGCTTCGTAGGGCGCAATGCCGGTGTTCTGGTCGAGGGCCATGCACATCTCCTGTCTCTCGCCGCGCCGCAGAATCGGGCGGGGTTCGAGACAGGGGATAATATTGCTCGCGCAACAATGCAATGCCTGACGTTTGCATTTTGTAATTTTGTGTCCCGCCCGTGAGCCAACTCCTGCCAATGGGGAGGCTGCGACAGGGAGTCTAAGGAAAAACGCGCGCGCGCGTATGACGCCGCGGCGCGGCGAATTGACAGGGTCATATTGTTTCGCCTATCAGGTCATCAGCCGCAATAATCTTGCGAACAGAGAATCGCGTTCCATCGACCGGAGGCCCCCAATGACCGCGCAAGCCAAGCCCGCCAAGGATAAACCCTGGCTGTTCCGCACCTATGCGGGGCATTCGACCGCGGAGAAGTCGAACGCGCTTTACCGGATGAACCTCTCGAAGGGGCAGACGGGCCTCTCGGTGGCCTTCGATCTGCCGACCCAGACCGGCTATGACAGCGATCACGTGCTGAGCCGCGGCGAGGTGGGCAAGGTCGGCGTGCCGGTGTGCCACCTCGGCGACATGCGCGCGCTTTTCGATCAGATCCCGCTCGAGCAGATGAACACCTCGATGACGATCAACGCGACGGCGCCCTGGCTGCTGTCGCTTTATATCGCGGTGGCGGAGGAGCAGGGGGCGGATGTCTCCAAGCTCCAGGGCACGGTGCAGAACGATCTGGTAAAGGAATACCTGTCCCGCGGCACCTATATCTGCCCGCCGAAGCCCTCGCTCGCGATGATCACCGATGTCGCGGCCTATACCGCCCAGCACCTGCCGAAATGGAACCCGATGAACGTCTGTTCCTATCACCTGCAGGAAGCCGGCGCGACGCCCGAGCAGGAGCTGGCCTTCGCGCTGGCGACCGGCATCGCGGTGCTCGATGACCTCAAGAAGAAGGTCAATCCCGAGGGCTTCCCGGCGATGGTGGGCCGCATTTCCTTCTTCGTGAACGCGGGCATCCGCTTCGTCACCGAGATGTGCAAGATGCGCGCTTTCACCGAGCTCTGGGATGAGATCTGCCGCGAGCGCTATGGCATCGAGGAGGAGAAATACCGCCGCTTCCGCTATGGCGTTCAGGTGAACAGCCTTGGCCTGACCGAGCAGCAGCCGGAAAACAACGTCTACCGCATCCTGATCGAGATGCTCGCGGTGACGTTGTCGAAGAATGCGCGGGCGCGCGCCGTGCAGCTGCCCGCCTGGAACGAGGCGCTCGGCCTGCCGCGGCCCTGGGATCAGCAGTGGTCGCTGCGCATGCAGCAGATCATGGCCTATGAGACCGACCTGCTCGAATACGGTGATCTCTTCGATGGCAACCCGGCGGTGACGGCGAAGGTCGAAGACCTCAAGACCGGCGCACGGGCCGAGCTCGAAACCCTCGACGCGATGGGCGGGGCGATCGCGGCGATCGACTACATGAAGGGGCGGCTCGTCGATTCGAACGCCGCCCGCATCAACCGGATCGAGGCGAACGAGACGATCGTCGTCGGCGTGAACCGCTGGAAAGAGGGCGAGCCCTCACCGCTCACCTCGGGCGACGGCGGCATCATGGTCGTCGATCCGGCGGTCGAGGCCGATCAGATCGGCCGGCTGCAGGCCTGGCGCGCGGGGCGCGACGCGGCGGCGGTGGCCGCAGCGCTCGAGCAGCTCAGCGCCGATGCGAAGGCGGGGCGCAACATCATGCCCGCCTCGATCGCCGCGGCGAAGGCGGGGGCGACCACCGGCGAATGGGCCGGGGTGATGCGCAAGGTGCATGGCGAATACCGCGGCCCGACCGGGGTGAGCCGCTCGCCCTCGAACAAGACCGAGGGGCTCGAGGAGATCCGCGCCGCGGTCGATGCGGTCTCCACCCAGCTTGGTCGCCGGCTGAAGTTCCTCGTCGGCAAGCCGGGCCTCGACGGCCATTCGAACGGCGCCGAGCAGATCGCCTTCCGCGCCCGCGACTGCGGCATGGACATCACCTATGACGGCATCCGCCTCACGCCCGAGCAGATCGTCGACAAGGCGCTGGAAGAGAGCGCGCATGTCGTCGGCCTCTCGATCCTTTCTGGCAGCCATATCCCGCTGATCGAGGAGCTGATGGAGCGGATGCGTGCCGCCGGTCTTGGCCACGTTCCGGTCGTCGTCGGCGGCATCATCCCCGATGACGACGCCGAACGGCTCAAGGGCTTCGGCGTGACCCGGGTCTACACGCCGAAGGATTTCGAGCTGAACCGGATCATGATGGACATCGTCGCGCTGGCCACGCCGGCCTCCGCCGCGGCCTGAGCCCCGCGCTCACCAGGACTACGGAAAGGGGGCCACCGCGCCCCCTTTTTGCTGCCTTGCAATCCCCGCGCCAACTGGTAAGTTTGCCTGACCAATTTCAGGAGGTCGCCATGCCCGTCATCACCTGTATCGAGGATCTGAAGCAGCTGCACCGCAAGCGCACGCCGAAGATGTTCTACGATTACGCGGAGAGCGGCTCCTACACCGAACAGACCTTCCGCGAGAACACGACCGATTTCGCGCAGATCCGCCTCAACCAGCGCGTCGCGGTGGACATGACGGGGCGCTCGACGGCTTCGACGATGCTTGGCCAGCAGGTCGCGATGCCGGTGGCGCTTGCGCCCGTGGGCCTCACCGGCATGCAGCGCGCGGATGGCGAGATCAAGGCGGCGCGGGCGGCGGCGAAATTCGGCGTACCCTTCACGCTGTCGACGATGTCGATCTGCTCGATCGAGGACGTCGCCGAAAATACCGACGCCCCGTTCTGGTTCCAGATCTACACGCTCACCGACGACGACTTCAACGTCAACGTGCTCAAGCGCGCGCGGGCCGCGGGCTGCTCGGCGCTCGTCATCACCGTCGATCTGCAACTGCTCGGCCAGCGCCACAAGGATCTGAAGAACGGCCTCACCGCACCGCCGAAATTCACCCTGCCGGTGATGATGGACCTCGCCACGAAATGGCGCTGGGGGATCGAGATGCTGCAAACGAAGCGCCGCTTCTTCGGCAATATCGTCGGCCATGTCTCGGGCGTCGAGGATCCCGCCTCGCTCAACTCCTGGACGGCGACGAAATTCGACCAGGCGCTGAACTGGGACCGGATCCGCCGGCTGATGGACATGTGGGGCGGCAAGGTGATCCTCAAGGGGATCCTGAATGTCGAGGATGCGGAAAAGGCCGCGGCGGCCGGCGCCGATGCGATCGTCGTCTCGAATCACGGCGGCCGGCAGCTCGACGGCGCGCTGAGTTCGATCCGGATGCTGCCCTCGATCGTCTCGGCGGTGGGCGACAAGACCGAGGTCTGGCTCGACAGCGGCATCCGCTCGGGCCAGGACGTGCTGAAGGCGCTGGCGCTCGGCGCGAAGGGCACGATGATCGGGCGCGCCTATGTCCACGGCCTCGGCGCGATGGGCGAAGAGGGCGTGACGAAGGCGCTCGAGGTGATCCGCAAGGAGCTCGACACCACGATGGCGCTTTGCGGCGAGCGGCGGGTGACCGACCTTTCGCGCGGCAACCTGATGGTGCCGAACGGCTTCTTCGACACCTATTCCTGAGGCGCGGGGCGTCGCTCGGAAAGCATCCGGGGCGCGCGGTCAGGCGTGGCGCGCCCCGGCGCGCATCAGCCGCGCCAGGCCGGGCAGGATCGCGGCCATCACCAGCGCCACGGCCAGGAAGATCGCGGCAAGCCCCGCGCGCTCGGCGATCAGCCCCATCACCACCGGGCCGATGAAGAAGCCGGTGAAGCCGATCATCCAGGCGCGCGAGATCGCGGTGGCGCGTTCGGTCGGACCGACGCGGCGGCCAAGCAGCGAATTGGCCGAAGGCACCACCACCGCGACCCCCGCGCCGATCAGCCCGATGCCAAGCACGGCGAGGACCTGCGACCCGGCCACCGCCGTGACGAACCCGCCGATCACGCCGAGCAGGGCCGAAAGCGCGACAAGCCGCGCCTCGCCCAGCCGCGTCGCGATCCCCTGCCCCGCAAGCCGGAAGACCCCCATCACGATCCCGAACATTGCCGGGCCGAAGGCGCCCTCACCCGCGCGCCCGCCCAGATCGCGCTCGATATGCAGGGCCGACCAGGTCTCGGTCGCGCTTTCGGTGACGAAGGCGGCGAAGAGGATCGCGGCGGCGGGCAGCACCACCGCCCAGCTCGGCACGCCGGCGGGCGCCGCCGCTTCCACTTGCCCGTGAGCCGCGTGCCGGTCGCGCAGCGTGAGCGCCACAAGCGCGAGCAGGAGCGCGAGCACCGGCACCGCGATCTCGGGCGCCGCCCCCGCCTGCCGCGCGAGCCCGGCCAGAAAGGCCGCCGCCCCGAGTGCCAGCGAAAACAGCGCGTGATTACCGTTCATCAGATGCAGGCCGGTTTCCTGTTCGAGCTCGGAGATGCGCACATTCGCCGCGATATCGAGGCTCGACATCGCCGCCCCCATGACGAAGAGCGCGAGCGCCAGCGTCACCGCCGATCCGATCGCAAGCGGCGCGAGCGCGGCAATCGCAAGCGCTCCGGCGCAGACCGGCAGAACGCGCGGTCCCAGCGCTCGCCCGATCCGCGGAGCCAGCGCCATCGCCACCATGCCGCCCAGCGCCGAGCCGAGCAGAAGCGTGCCGAAAAGCCCGTCGGCCACCCCCGCCCGCGCCTTGTAGACCGGCAGATAGGCCGCGAAGGCGCCCCAGAACATGCCCAGCACCGCGAGGGAGATCCCCGTCGCCCGGCTCACCGTGAAAACCTGCCGCATCCTGCGCGCCCCTTCAAACCGCTTTGACATCGCGCTAGCATGCGCCGCGTCGCCCGCCCAGAACCCCGCTGCGCGGCCCGGCGTTTCTTCGCCGGTGCTGTTACCAAAGCGTGATGAAACGGCGCGGCGCCGGGGGCGGCCAGCCCGAATCTCCTTGCCAAAAGGGGGAAAGCGGAGTATCCGCGCGACCTCATGGGCCTGCACCCTTGGAGGAGGCCCGGCAATTGCAAACACAAGGAATACGCAAATGGCCAAAGAGATCGAAACTCTCGAAGCCGTCGTGCGCACGGGGACGGGCAAGGGGGCCGCTCGCGCAGCACGTCGTCAGGGTCTCGTGCCCGGCATCGTCTATGGCGACGGCAAGGAGCCGGTGGCTCTGAACTTCGACTACAACAAGCTGCTCACCCGCCTGCGCAAGGGCCGCTTCATGTCGACCCTCTTCAACCTCAAGGTCGAAGGTCAGGAAGACGTGCGCGTGATCTGCCGCGGCGTGCAGAAGGATGTGGTCAAGGATCTGCCGACCCACATCGACTTCATGCGCACCCACCGCGCCTCGCGCATCAACCTGTTCATCCACGTGAACTTCGACAATGGCGAAGCTTCGCCGGGCCTGAAGCGTGGCGGCACCCTCGTCGTCGTGCGTCCGGAAGTCGAGCTCGAGGTGATGGCCGGTGACATTCCGGATCACATCACCGTCGATCTGACCGGCAAGAACATCGGCGACGTCATCCACATCAGCGACATCCCGCTGCCGGAAGGCTGCCGCCCGACGATCGATCGCAACTTCGTCGTGGCGAACCTCGCCGCGCCGTCGGGCCTCGTCTCGTCGGAGAACGAAGAAGCCGAAGGCGCCGCCGAGGCCTGAGCCTCGATCGCGTGACGGATTTGCGGGGCCCTTCGGGGCCCCGCTTTCGTTTCAGGGGGTCTCGCCGGAGGCGAAGGCAAAGCCCTCGAACTCCCAGCCCATGATCCCGCCGAGCATCAGCTTGACCGGACGCCCAAGGCGGGCGAGCGCCAGCACCGCCTGCTCGGCCGCGTTGCAATGCGGCCCCGAGCAATAGACGACGAACAGCGTCTCAGCCGGCCATTCCGCCAGCTGCTCGGCGGTGAGGAAGCGATGCGGCATGAAGAGCGCGCCGGGCACATGGCGGCGCGCGTAGGTTTCGGGCGTACCCATCACATGCAGCAGCACGAAGCCGGGATCGGAAAGCTTCATCGCCTCATGCACGTCATGGCAATCGGTGTGCAGCGCGCATTGCGCCTCGAAAGGGGCGATCAGGGTTTCGGGCGCGGGCGCCGGGCGGGCGAGGACAGGGTTCATCGGGATCTCCTTTGCGATACCCGATGATTGCCAGCCTGCCCTCGCCCGGATAAGATGGCAGCATGACAACGGTCGCACAAATCCTGCCAAACATCTCTGTCGCACCGATCGCGAACGCCCGCGTCGTGGTGCTGGCCTATGACGGGCTTTGCACCTTCGAATTCGGCATCGCCGCCGAGATCTTCGGTCTCCCCCGCCCCGAGATGGGGCCGAACTGGTATCGCTTTGCCACGGCGGCGATCGAGCCGGGGCCGCTGCGCGCACAGGGCGGGCTGCGCGTCGAGGGCGATGGCGGGCTCGACCTGATCGCGGAAGCAGGCCTTGTGATCGTGCCGGGCTGGCGCGGGATCGACGCGCCGGTGCCCGCGGAACTGATCGCGGCGCTGCGCGCGGCGCATGCGCAGGGCGCGCGGCTCGCCTCGATCTGCTCGGGCGCCTTCGTGCTGGCGGCGACCGGGCTGCTCGACGGACACCGCGCGACGACGCATTGGCGCTATGCCTCAGCACTGGCCGAGCGCTTCCCGCAGATCGCGGTCACCCCCGACGTGCTCTTCCTCGACGAGGGGCAGATCTTCACCTCGGCCGGATCGGCGGCGGGGATGGACCTTGGCCTCCATATCATCCGCCGCGATTTCGGGGCGGAGGCCGCCAATCTCGTCGCTCGCCGCCTGGTGATGCCCGCCTCGCGCGATGGCGGGCAGGCGCAGTTCCTGCTGCGCCCCGTGCCGCGCGACCGCGAGGCCGACCGGCTCACCCCGATCCTCGCGCAGCTGCGCAACGCCCTGACAGAAACGCCCGCGGCGAAGGTACTTGCCGCGCGGGCCGGCATGAGCGAGCGCACCTTCCTGCGCCGCTTCGCCGAGGCGACGGGCACCACCCCCGCGCGCTACCACGCGCAGGCGCGGCTCGACCGGGCGGCGGACCTTCTGGAAACCACCGCCGCCGATCTCGAACAGGTGGCGGAGGCGGCGGGCTTCGCCTCCGCCGCGCATCTGCGTCGTCATTTCCATGCGCGCTTCGGCCTCGCGCCAAGCGACTGGCGCAAACGCTTCGCCAGCCCCCCGGCCTAGGCACCAGCGGCGCCCGCGCATGAGTATTTGAGCCAAGAAAAGCGCAGTCCTTTTTCTTGGTGCAAATACTCCGGGGGGGCCGAGGCATCGCCTCGGCGGGGGGCTGGCCCCCCGGCGCGCTTGCCGCTAGAACCACGCCAAAGGAGAGCGCCATGCAGCTATGGGTCGGCCTCGGCAATCCCGGGGCGAAATATGCCGGAAACCGGCACAACATCGGCTTCATGGCGGTGGACCGGATCGCCGCCGATCACGGTTTCGGCCCCTGGCGCAAGGGCTATCAGGGGCAGGTCAGCGAGGGGCGCTTCGGCTCGGAGCGGGTGATCCTGCTCAAGCCGGAGACCTTCATGAACCTCTCCGGCCAGTCGGTACGGGCGGCGGCGGATTTCTACAAGATCCCGGTCGAGGCGATCACCGTCTTCCATGACGAGCTCGACCTCGCCCCCGGCAAGATCCGGCTGAAACAGGGCGGCGGACATGCCGGGCACAACGGGCTGCGCTCGATCCATCAGCACATGGGCGAGGCTTACGCGCGGGTGCGGCTCGGCATCGGGCATCCGGGCGACAAGGATCGCGTCGCGGGCTATGTGCTGAGCGATTTCGCCAAGGCCGAGGGCCCCTGGCTCGACGATCTGATGCGCGGCATCTCCGACGGGGCGCCGGCGCTCGCAGCGGGGGATGGGGCGAAGTTCCTCAATGCGGTCGCGCTGCGCGTGGCGCCGCCGCGCGCCTCGACCGGCACGAAGCCCGTCGAAAAACCGGCACCCAAGGCGGAGGCGCCGGCCGAAGACACGCGCTCCCCGATCGAGAAGCTCGCGGACCGCTTCAAGCGCTGATCACCAGTTGCCGGTGCTCTCCATGCTCAGCCAGGGCTCGGCGGGTTTCAGCGCCTCGCCCATCTGCAAGAGCTCGACCGAGACATTGTCGGGCGAGCGCACGAAGGCCATGTGCCCATCGCGCGGGGGGCGGTTGATCACGACACCGTTCGCCTGCAGATGTGCGCAAAGCGCGTAGATGTCCTCGACCGCATAGGCGAGATGGCCGAAATGGCGGCTGTCGGAGGGCAGCCCCGAATCGCCGTCCCAGTTCCAGGTCAGCTCGACCGGGCAGTCCTCCTGCCCCTCGGGCGCCATGAAGACGAGGGTGAAGCGCCCCGCCTCACTCTCGATCCGGTGCGTCTCGCGCAGGCCGAGCAATTCGTAGAACGCCATGCTCTTTTCCAGGTCGAGCACGCGCACCATCGTGTGCAGATAACGGATCTTCATGGTCACCTCCTGTCGCCTCGCAGCTAGGCCGCGCCACCGCCACGGCAAGGCTCAGAACGCCGAGCGCAGCCGCATCGAAAAGCTCATGTCCCGGCTGTCGTAAAGCACCGAGTTCGAGCGGTTGCGGGTATAGGTCAGCCCGAGTTCGGGCGCGAAACCGAGATAGTCATGATCGCGCAGGAAGGCGGTGGCGCCAAGGGTGACGCGGTGATCGGTGCGATTTTCGCTGTCGAAGGGCATCAGCCCGAAATCGCGCCGCTCATAGCCGAGATCGAAACTCAACGCCGCGCCGAACACCGGCTTCGCCAGATCGTAGCCGAGGCTCACGCCCTTGCGGATGCTCGCCACCGTGCGCGCATCGGAGGCCGCCTGCCCGCCGAAGAGCCCGAAGGAGAACACCCCCGGCCCGAGGCGCTGGCGCCAGTCGAGATCGGCCATCCGCAGCACGGAGGAGTTGACGTCATTGTCGAGCCGCCATTGCCGCTGAACCGTGGTCCCCAGATGCAGGGCGCGATCCGCCCCGAAGGTGAAGCTGCGCCCGGCATCGAAGCCGAGATAATTCGACAGCGGCGCACCGCTGTAATCGTTATGCCCGGCGAGCAGCCGCAGATCCCATTCGTCGCGCCCGCGCGTCGCATGCCAGCGCTGCGCGAGGTAGATCTCGCTCGCCCAGAAGGCATAGTCGGACCCCTGCGCCCCCGGCGCCTTGCGCTTTGCCGCATCGGAAAGCGTGTAGGTCCGCCCCGCGAGGTTGAAACCGAGCCGGGCGACATGGCGCTCGTTCTCGATCACCGTGCGCTCGACGCTCAGCGAGGCATGTTCCTCGAGACCGGAGAGCGCCTGGCTGTCCCCCGAAAGCGTGAAGGGCAGGCCGTAGATCCAGATCGTATCCGCGCCGGTGCCGCCGTTCACGTTGGAGGAGGGCGAGGCACCGAAATCGAGGTTGACGGTCCAGGGGTTGCGCATCCGCACATAGCGGAAATCGCGGATCGCCTGGGCGCGGATCTGGGGCGTCGGCGCCGTCTGCGCCGCGCGGCGCAGCCAGAATTGCGCCGCGGTGCGATTGCCCGCGGAAGAGCGCGCCTGCGCCATCGCGAAGGAGGCCTGGGTCTTCTGCCCGTCGTTCCGCGCGAGGCTCAGCGCCTTGCGC
This sequence comes from Paenirhodobacter sp., assembly GCF_050177655.1. NCBI lineage: Bacteria > Pseudomonadati > Pseudomonadota > Alphaproteobacteria > Rhodobacterales > Paenirhodobacter > Paenirhodobacter sp. The sequence goes on along the minus strand of NZ_JBFXGV010000007.1, from coordinate 84,189 downwards.
GCGGCGGCCGCGGCCTCGGCGTAATCGCCGAGGTCACGCGCCGCATGCGAAAGCAGGATCTGTGCGCCGAAATCCTCGGGATTGCGGGCGATCAGGCTGAGCGCCGCCTTGCGCGCGATGTCGGGGTGCCCATTGGCCAGCGCGATCATCGCGATCCGGGTCAGCCCTTCCGGGCCGACCTCGATCGCCTCCTTCGGCGCGCCGCCCGCAGGCCCGGCCACGGCAGGCGGGGCGAAGCCGCCCGCCATGCCGAGCGCGAGGCAAAGCGCCGCGACGACCTTCAAACCCGGTTTCATCGCGCGATCACGGCCGGGTCAGCAGGAAGCCACCCGTTTCGCGCGTCGTATAGGCGCCACGCGGATCCGTCGCCGTCACCACGATGATGCCGACGACCTCCTCGGCGTTGTCGCCCGAAACGATGGCGTAGTAATTGCCCGATTCGAAGGTCGTGATCGCCCCCGAAGCATCGGCGGTATAGGAATGCGCCTGGCCGGCGATCTCGCCGTTCGAGGTCATCACGCCGGGGCCGACGTCGAAGGTGATCGTCGGCAGCACCGAGGCGGTGGAGCCCATCGCGCTCATGATATCGGTGGTGATGTCATTGCCGTCGATATCGTAGACGCGGCGGTTGGTGACGCTCGCCCGGACGGCATTGCCGTCGTTGAAGTCCTCGAAGTCGATCGCCATGGTCATGTCGCCGCGGACATATTCGAGGCCGGCACGCCCCTCGAAGTCGCGCAGACCGGCATATTCGCCCGAATAGGCGGCCTGGCCCGAGGTCGGCAGCGTGACCGACCCGTTGCGCTGATAGATGAAGCCGCCGAAGCCGTAGTTCACATAGGCGCCGGTGCGCACGATCGCGAGCTCGACATTGCCGCTGTCGCTCACCGCGTAAAGCGCGCGATGGGTGAACTGGCCGATCGGCACGCCGGTCACGTCGTCGGGGTAGAGATCGGGCCCCTCGTAAACCGCGAAACGACCGAGGCTGCTCACCTTGGTTCCGCGGGTATAGGGCGTATCCGCGCCGTCGAAGGCGAGGTTGTCGACGAGGAAAGTGTCGTCGGTCTTGTTGTAGGTGAAGCCCGTGGCATAGCCGTTGCCACTGTCGTCCTGCGCCTCGTAGCGCACGATGCCGCGCGAGGCGCTCGGGCTGTCGGTGCCGGGCGGCAGCGTGCCGTCGCTGCTGATCCCGCCATCCGTGCCGCTGTCCGTGCCGCTGTCGGAACCGCCCACGACCGCCGGACCGCCACAGGACGCGAGCGCCATCAATGCCAGAAACGGCAATACCTGCATCTTCATTTCTGTTTCTTTCTTTGGAACCTGCCTTGCGCGAAAGGGTGCCGAAAACGGGCCTCAAAGTCAATTTCCGTAAACTTCCGTTTACTCGCATAAACCCCCGTCGTGCCCCCGCTGCGACACTGCCTCGCGCCTCCACGACATGTCGCGGTTTCGTGAGGCGTTCTCGCCAGATATAGTTCGCCCGATTCGTATGACGGAGGATCCCATGTCGCTCACCCCCGAACAGCTTGCCGAGATCGCGGCGCAACGTGCCACGACGCAGCCGACGCTGCGCGCGACCGCCCCGGGGATGGAGGCGCATCTCTACTCCGCGCATCCGGTTCTCGACCACGGCCTCGTACGGGTGATCGACTATATGGGCGACGACGCGGCGATCTGTCAGGCGGCGCGCGTCAGCTATGGCCGCGGCACCAAGGCGGTTTCCGACGACCGCGGGCTGATCCGCTACCTCATGCGGCACTGGCACTCGACCCCGTTCGAGATGTGCGAGGTCAAGTTCCACGTCAAACTGCCGGTCTTCGTCGCGCGTCAGTGGATCCGCCACCGCACCGCCAACGTGAACGAATATTCCGCGCGCTACTCGATCCTCGACCGCGAGTTCTACATCCCCGCGCCCGAGCAGCTCGCCGCGCAGTCGGTGGTGAACAACCAGGGCCGCGGTCAGGTGCTCGAGGGGGCGGAGGCCGCGCGCGTGCTCGACCTTTTGCGCGAGGACGCGATGCGCAGCTACGACCATTACGAGGACATGCTGACCCCCGACGCCGAGGCGGGCAAGCTTGGCCTCGCGCGCGAGCTCGCGCGGATGAACCTGCCGGCGAACATCTACACGCAGTGGTATTGGAAGATCGACCTGCACAACCTCTTCCACTTCCTGCGCCTGCGCGCCGACGCCCATGCGCAATACGAGATCCGCGTCTATGCCGAGACGATGTGTCAGATCGTGAAGGACTGGGTGCCGAGCGCCTACGAGGCCTTCGAGGACTACCGCCTCGGCGCGGTGAGCGTGTCGGGCCGGGCGAAGGAAGTGTTGCTGCGCCGGCTCGCCGGTGAGACGGTCACGCAGGAGACCTCCGGCATGAGCAAGGGCGAATGGCGGGAATTTGTGGAGGTTTGGGGGTGAGTATTCCTCCTCCACATGAATTAATACGGATTATTGAGAAACACGATCGTCAGGCGATCTTGGACGGCTTTGAGCCTCACCAGCGTTTTCTACAAGTAGTCCCAAAGGTATGCCATGAGCTTGGAATCGTCTTTGTAATCGGGCCGCATCCCAACGCTGAAATTGAGCAGATCAGCGGGCTTTTTCATACCCTGTATCGGAAGAAAGATCTAGCCATTGGCTCGGTCTTCTCCGGCTTAGCATCACATCTTGACATATTCTACTCCGCTTACTTCCCCCATTGTTACGGCACCGTACGACTTGACGCCAAAAGCTGTATCGACGCCACTGAAATGCAATTGGGAAGGATTTATAATATCGAAGAGGAGTTCAAGGAAGTATTAAACCAGATCGTAGATGTCTGGGATATAGGCGCCTGTCTAGCACCGTTTGACGTATTTTCAACGCCGGAAGGTGACGCTGGTGAGTACTTCAGACTTGCTTGCAATCATATGGAAGCGGCCGCAGCCGTGGCCTGCAACGGGGCACGGCTAGACGGAGCGGTCATGTCTGCCCTATTATGCGCAGAACTGAGCGTGAAATGTGCATGCTTGATCTCTACGAAGACCACCAAGGATGAACTACGGAAAGAAGTCGGCCACAACCTTTTAAAGTCCGAAAAATACATAAAGGCAGGATCATCATTCGACTGGAATGATCTCTCAACAAATATAGCCAAACTTCCAGGATTTACCGAAAACAGGTATACAGATAAGAATTGGACGCGCCTTGAGTGCAAGCCCATCCTGCTCTCCGCCCAAAGATTGCTTGCGCTTGTAGCAGTTGGTTACAATAAAAAATCGATTCGCGACCTAAATCCGATATAAGCATTGCGCTCTGAGGGTATTTACTACCCTTCCTATATAGGCGCTGAAAGGTTTTACTGCCTAATGCCCCACCGCTTCCACGCCCCGCAATCCCGTGACCTGCCCATCGCCCTGCGCGAACTCCGCCAGGGCCGCAAGCTCACCCATTGGATTTGGTGCGTTCGGACCTGAAAACGCTCCACTGGAGCGTTTTCAACCCCTCACTCCCGCAGCTCGCCGCCCTCGGCCGCTCTCAGCGCGCGATCGACTTCGGCATCCGCGATCTCGCCGAGGCGCGCGCCTATCTCGCCGACCCGGTGCTGCGCGCGAACCTGATTGCGGCGGCCGAGGCGGTGCTCACCCATCCCGACACGCCGATCGAGCAGATCATGGGCCCCGTCGACGCGCTCAAGCTGCGCTCCTGCGCGACGCTGTTCGAGGCGGCCTCGGAGGGGCGCGAGCCGGTCTTCGCGCGGCTGCTCGACACCTTCTACGCCGGCAGCCGCTGCCCGCTCACCCGCGCCGAACTCAGCCGATAAGCGCCAGCCATTCGCGGATCGCCGCCACCGCCTCGGGCTCGTCGAGGAAGGGGATATGCGCGCGGTCGGGCACTTCGGCAAAGATCATGTCGGGGCGGTGGGCGCGCATTTCCGCCACCGAATCATGGCCGAGCAGGTCCGAATTCGCGCCCCGGATCAGGCAGAGCGGCAGGCCCGCGCAGGCGTCGAACAGTGGCCAGGCGGTCGGCACCTCGTCCCCCTGGAAGGCGGCGAGGAAGCTCTCGCGCAGGCCCGGGTCGTAGTTGATCCGCAGCCCCTTCGCCGTTTCGATGTAGTGCCGCTCCGCCTCCTCGCGCCAGCGGCTCTCGGGGACATTGGCGAAGCCCTCCATCGCGAAGGGCAGTTTCGCGACGAGCTCGTCGTAATCCTTCGCCGCCGGGTTTCGGCCGATATAGTCGAAGATCTTCACGAGACCCGCGCGTTCGAGCTCGGGGCCGACGTCGTTCAGACAGACGCCCGAGAGCCGCCCCTTCGCCACCGCGGCCAGAAACATCGCGATCAGACCGCCGCGCGAGGTGCCGATCACTGCCGCCGTCTCGATCCCGAGATGGTCGAGGAGCTGCAGCGCATCGGCCCCCTCGCGGGGCACCGTATAGGTCGCCGCACCGGTGAAGGCGCTCGCGCCGCGGCCGCGATAATCCATGCGGATCAGCCGCTTGTCGGCGAGGAACGGAGCGAGATAGTCGAAGTCGCGCCCGGTGCGGGTGAGCCCGGCCAGCGCCAGGACAGGCGTGCCCTCACCTTCGTCGCGATAGGCGACATGGGCGCCGTCGTCCGCAGTAAAATACTGAACTTCCGTCATTTCTCTCCCCTTGGCAGCGCGGCTCTCCAGGCTAACATAGCGCCAAAGACGGAGAGCACCATGCCCGAGACGCTGGAAAGACTGCAGGCGCGGCTGAACGAGATCGAGGATCAGCTCGAGCGCGAATGGGCGGCGCGGCGCGAGACCATGCGCTATCACCTCGACAAGGGGCGGGTCGTCTTCGAGGAGGGCGTGCGCGAGGCGCATCGGCGCGCGCGGGTGAACCTCTGGCTCTTCCTGCGCCGGACGCGGCCGATGGTGGTGCTGACCGCGCCGGTGATCTATGCGGTGGTGATCCCTTTCGCGCTGCTCGACCTCTTCGTCACGATCTACCAGACGGTCTGCTTCCCGATCTACGGCATCCAGAAGGTGCGGCGGCGCGACCATATCGCGATCGACCGCCATCACCTCGACTATCTCAACGCGATCCAGAAGCTGAACTGCATGTATTGCAGCTATGGCAACGGGGTCATTTCCTATGTGCGCGAGGTCGCCGGGCGGACGGAGAAATACTGGTGCCCGATCAAGCATGCGCGCCGGGTGAAGGGCGCGCATGGGCTTTACGGGGATTTCTGCGATTTCGGCGATGCCGAGGGGTTCCAGGAACAATCGCAGCGGCTGCGCAACGAGCTGCGCCGGATCGACCCGCCCGAGCCGAAAGAGTAAGGGCCCCGAAGGGCCCCTTTTTACAGGTTTTCCGGCTGCGGCATGCCGAGCACGTGATATCCGCAGTCGACCATCACCACATCGCCCGTGGTACAGGCGCCGTAATCCGAGCAGAGCCAGACCGCGGTGCCGCCGATGCTTTCGAGCGTCGCATTCTGGCGCATCGGGCTGTTCGCCTCGGTATGGCGGAAGGTCTTGCGCGCGCCGCCGATCGCCGCCCCGGCGAGCGTCTTCATCGGGCCGGGCGAGATCGCGTTGACGCGGATCTGCTGCGGGCCGAGATCGTTCGCGAGATAGCGCACCGCGCTTTCGAGCGCCGCCTTCGCCACGCCCATCACGTTGTAGAACGGGGTGACGCGGTTTGAGCCGCCATAGGTCAGCGTGATGAGCGAGCCGCCCTCGGGCATCAGCTCAGCGGCGCGGCGGGCCACGTCGATGAAGCTGAAGCAGGAAATCGCGAGTGAATTCTTGAAATTGTCGCGCGAGGTATTGATGAAGCGGCCGGCAAGTTCGTTCTTGTCGGAATAGGCGATGGCGTGGATGACGAAGTCGAGCGTGCCCCATTCCGCCTTCAGCCTGGCGAAGGCCGCATCCATCGAGGCGTCGTCGTTCACGTCGACATCGACGAGGACCGTCGAGCCGAGCGAGGCGGCGAGCGGTTCGACGCGCTTGCCGAAGGCCTCGCCCTGATAGGAGAAGGCGAGCTCCGCCCCCTCCGCCGCCAGCGCCGAGGCGATGCCCCAGGCGATCGAGCGATCATTGGCGACCCCCATCACGAGGCCGCGCTTGCCCTTCATCAAATCCGCCATTCCGCCCTCAGTCCAGATATTTGCTCATCACCAGCGTCGCGTTGGTCCCGCCGAAGCCGAAGCTGTTCGACAGCACCGAGTCGAGTTCGACATTCTCGCGCAGCTCCGTGCAGATTTCTTCCGGGCGGATCGCGGGGTCAAGCTCGGTGATATTGGCCGAGGCGGTGATGAATTTGCCCTGCATCATCAGCAGGCAATAGATCGTCTCATGCACGCCGGTCGCGCCGAGGCTGTGGCCGGTGAGCGATTTCGTCGAGGAAATCACCGGCACCTTGCCCTCGCCGAAGACGCGGCGCACGGCCTCGATCTCGGTCACGTCGCCCGCGACGGTCGAGGTGCCATGCGCGTTGATATAGTCGATCTTGCGGCCTTCGGGCAGCGTGTCGAGCGCAAGCCGCATCGAACGTTCGCCGCCCTCGCCCGAGGGTGCCACCATGTCATAGCCGTCCGAGGTCGCGCCATAGCCGGTGACCTCGGCATAGATCTTCGCGCCGCGCGCCTTGGCGTGTTCGAGCTCCTCGAGCACGACGACACCGCCGCCGCCCGCGATCACGAAGCCGTCGCGCGTCGCGTCGAAGGCGCGGCTCGCCGTGGTCGGCGTGTCGTTGTATTTCGACGACATCGCGCCCATCGCGTCGAAGAGGCAGCTCAGCGTCCAGTCGAGTTCTTCGCCACCGCCGGCGAAGACGACATCCTGCTTGCCCATCTGGATCAGCTCGGTGCCATTGCCGATGCAATGCGCCGAGGTCGAGCAGGCGGAGGTGATCGAATAGTTCACGCCCTTGATCTTGAACGGCGTCGCAAGGCAGGCCGAATTCGTCGAGCTCATGCAGCGGGTGACCATGAACGGACCCATCCGCTTCGGCGAGCCCTTCTCGAGCACGATCCGATGCGCCTCGAAGAAATTCGAGGTCGAGGGACCGCCCGAGCCCATGATCAGACCGGTGCGCGGGTTCGAGATATCGCTCTCCTCGAGGCCCGAATCCTTGATCGCCTGTTCCATGGCGATGAAGTTGTAGGCCGCGCCCATGCCCATGAAGCGCAGGTTGCGCTTGTCGATGTGCTCGGCGACGTCGATCTGCGGCTGTCCCTTCACCTGGGAACGGAAGCCGCGCTCGGCGTAATCGGGGGCGAAGACGATGCCGGAGCGGCCCGCGCGCAGGCTCGCTTCGACTTCTTCGGCATTGTTGCCGATCGGGCTGACGATACCCAGACCGGTGATGACGACACGCCGCATGTGGGCCTCCTGTCTCGTTCGATCAGCTCTCGGAGAGAGCGACTTTCATGTCCTTGACCATGTAGATCACCTCGCCATCGGCCTCGACGATCCCGTCGGCGACGCCCATGGTAAGCCGGCGCGTCTGCACCGCCTTGGTGAAATCGACCTTGTAGGTCAGCATCTTGCGGTCGGGGCGCACCATCCCGGTGAGCTTCACCTCACCCACGCCCAGCGCATAGCCGCGCCCCTGCCAGCCGCGCCAGCCGAGGTTGAAACCGGTGAGCTGCCAAAGCCCGTCGAGGCCGAGGCAGCCGGGCATGATCGGGTTGCCCGGGAAGTGGCATTCGAAGAACCACAGATCGGGGGTGATTTCGAATTCGGCCACCACATGTCCCTTGCCATGCAGCCCGCCGTCGCCCGAGATCTCGGTGATCCGGTCCATCATCAGCATCGGCGGCGCCGGCAGCTGTGCATTGCCCGGCCCGAACAATTCGCCGCGCGCGCATTTCAGCAGATCTTCTTTCCCGAAGCTCGTCGGAAAGCCAGTCATCGGCTCCGTTCCCCCCAATCGAATGTCTTCCCCCCTCTATCACCGGCGCCGCCGACGGCGCAAGGCCGCAGCCCCGCTGCAATGCCGCAGGGGCCGCAGCCGGCCCGTTCTCGCCGCGATTGCGAAAGGCCGTTGAAATATTGGGGCATTGGGCCTTATAATGTCACAGGGAGAAAACGGATCAGTGACGATGAAGACGGTTGCACAGGAGCGCGGCCAGAAATGGCTGGCCAGCGGCGGATTGCGTCCGACGCGGCAACGGCTTTCGCTTGCCTCGCTTCTGGTGGGCGACGGCATGAACCGCCACGTCACGGCCGAAGGGCTTTTCGCCTCCGCGCTCGAAGCCGGGGAAAAGGTCTCCCTCGCCACCGTCTACAACACGCTGCGCGCCTTTTGCGAAGCGGGGATCATGCATGAGATCACCGTCGACGCCGGGCGCAGCTACTTCGACACGCGGATGGACGATCACCCCCATTTCTTCTGGGAGGGCGAGAACCGGATCTCCGACGCGCCGCCCGAGGAGCTCGAGATCGCGCGCGTGCCCAAGGCCCCCGAAGGGGCCGAGGTGACCCGCGTCGACGTGGTGATCCGCGTCCGCAAGATCTGATCAGCCCGCGCGCCCCTTGCGCTCGGGCAGGCCGCTCAGCCAGACACAACCCAGAACCACCGCCGCACCGATCAGCTGCGTCAGGCTCAGCGCCTGGCCAAGCAGCGCCCAGCCGAGCAGCACCGCGGTGAGCGGGCTGAGGAAGCCGAGTCCGGTGATCGTTTCGGGGCCGAGCCGCTCGATGCCGCGGAACCACAGGTAATAGGTGAGCGCGGCGCCGATCAGCCCGAGCCAGAGGAACCCGGCGAGATGGGTCGCGGTGAGCGCGGGCAGCGGCGGCTCGAAGGCGAAGGCCAGCGGCAGAAGCAGGATCCCCCCGGCGGTCAGCTGCCAGGCGGTGAAGGTGAGGGCCGGCGCCTCGGGGCGCCATTTGCGCGTGAGCACCGTGCCCGCGGCCATCGAAACCGCCCCGGCCAGCGCCGCAAGCACCCCGACCGGATCGAGCCGCGCCGAGGGGCCAAGCACGAGCAGCGCGACGCCGCCGATCCCGGCGAGAGCCGCGAAAAGGCGGCGCGGCGTCAATGCTGTGCCAAGCAGGCCCCGCGCGAGAAACAGCACGATCAACGGCTGCACCGCGCCCAGCGTCGCAGCGACACCTCCCGGCAGGCGGTAGGCGGCGACGAAAAGCGCCGTCCAGAACAGGGTGAAATTCAGCGCGCCCAGAACGAAGAGCCGCCCCAGAAAGGCGCGCGGCGGCATCCTGTGCGTCAGCGCGAGCAACAGGATCCCCGCGGGCAGCGCACGCAGCGCCGCGGCGGTCAGCGGGTAGCCCGGCGGCAGCATTTGCGAGGTCACGATATAGGTCGTACCCCAGATCGCCGGCGCCATCGCCGCCAGCAGGATTTCGGTCGTTCTGGTCATCGCTCCCTCCATTATCTCGACGTCGAGATAAATCGGCAGATATCTTGACGTCAAGATATTTATGCCCTACCCCTTCCGCCATGGATCGCGTCGACGACATTCTCGCGCAGTGGCGCGCCGAGCGCCCGGACCTCGACACCGGGCCGATGGGGCTGCTTGGCCGGCTGAAACGGGTGGCGGACCGGCTGTCGGAAGAGGTCGCACAGCTGCTGCATGCCCACGGGCTGACCGCGGCCAGCTTCGACGTGCTCGCCACGCTGCGCCGGGCCGGGCCGCCGCATGCGCTCAGCCCATCCGAGCTGATGGACTGGACGATGGTCGCCTCGGGCACGATGACGAACCGTCTCGACCGGCTCGAAGCCGAGGGGCTGATCGAGCGGCGCCCGAACCCCGCCGACGGGCGCGGCTCGATCGTGGCGCTGACACCGAAAGGGTTTGCGCTGATCGACCGGGTCGTCGCCGAGCACGTCGCCAATCAACACCGGCTGGTGGCACAGCTGCCGCCCGAGGTGCAGGCGGCGCTGAACGACACGCTGCGGACCTGGCTCGCCGCGCTGGACGGGCGCGACTGAATGCAAAAGGCGCCCCGAGGGGCGCCTTCGTCGTTTCGGCCTGTCGCGAAGGATCAGTCCTTCGCGCGCTCGACATAGGAGTTGTCGGCGGTGTTGATGATGATCCGGGTGCCGATGCCGATATGCGGGGGCACCATCACGCGGATGCCGCCGGTGCACATCGCGGGCTTGTAGCTCGACGAGGCGGTCTGACCCTTGACGACCGGTTCGGTCTCCTCGACCTCGACGGTGACCTTCGCCGGCAGCTCGATCGAAAGCGCGACGCCTTCGTGGGTGAGCATCCACACGCGGATGCCGTCGCGCAGGTGGACCTTGGCGTCACCGACGACGTCCTCCGACACCGCGATCTGGTCGTAGGTCTCGGGGTTCATGAAGTGGAAGCCTTCGCCGTCCTCGTAGAGGAAGTCGTATTCGTTCTCGTCGACATGCGCCTTTTCGACGGAGTCGACGGTGCGCCAGCGCTCGGACACTTTCACGCCGTCGGAAATGCGGCGCATTTCGACCTGGGTGACCGAGTTGCCCTTGCCCGGGTGAACGTTTTCGGCGGTCAGAACGATGTAAAGCACGCCATCCATGTCGATGACGTTGCCCTTGCGGATCGAAGAGGCGATCACTTTGGCCATGTTTGCGGTCCTTGGTTCGAATGAGGCAGGCTCTGGCGCCCGGATGGCTGAGCGCCTAAACCATCCGCAACGTAATTTCCAGTCGAAAGCCGCTGAAATGAGCTCTTCTCCGTGGTGGGACGCCGCCAGACATGCCGATCGGCGCCCGCTTCTGCTGGCGCGCAACCGGATTCAGGGGGCGATCCGCGGCTGGCTCGGGACCGAGGGTTTCCTCGAGGTCGATCCCTGCGCGCTGCAGGTCAGCCCCGGCAACGAGGCGCATCTGCACGGCTTCGCCACCACCGCGATCGGCAACGACGGCGCGCCGCATGCGATGTATCTGCATACCTCGCCCGAATTCGCGATGAAGAAGCTGCTCGCCGCCGGCGAGGAGCGGATCTTCGCCTTCGCCCATGTCTGGCGCAACCGCGAGCGCGGCGCGTTGCATTCACCCGAATTCACCATGCTCGAATGGTATCGGGTGGGCGCGGATTACACCGTGCTGATGGCGGATTGCGCGGCGATGCTGCGCCTCGCGGCCGAGGCGGCGGGGGTGACGCAACTGCAGTTCCGCGGCATCACCTGTGACCCTTTCGCCGAAGCCGAGCGGCTTTCGGTGGCCGAGGCCTTCGCACGCTACGCCGGCATCGACCTGCTCGCCACCTGCGACGGCGCCGAGACCGATGCCGCAGCGCTGCGCGCCCAGGCGCGGGCGGCGGGGATCAAGACGGCGGAAGACGACACCTGGTCTTTCCTTCTGTCAAAGATCCTCGTCGAGAAGGTCGAGCCGCATCTCGGCCATGGCCGCCCCACCGTGCTCGACCGCTATCCGGCGGCGGAAGCGGCACTGGCCCGCCCCGCGCCCGATGACGCCCGCGTGGCCGAGCGGTTCGAGCTTTACGCCTGCGGGGTGGAGCTCGCGAATGGCTTCGGCGAGCTGACCAACCCCGCCGAGCAGCGCCGCCGCTTCGAGATCGAGATGGCGGAGAAACAGGCGATCTATGGCGAGCGCTATCCGATCGACGAGGATTTCCTCGCCGCGCTGGCACAGATGCCCGCGGCGAGCGGCATCGCGCTCGGCTTCGACCGGCTGGTGCTGCTGGCGACGGCGGCGCCCCGGATCGACGACATCCTCTGGACCCCGGTTTCCGATCAGATCGCGTAATCGCGCAGCAGGTCGAGCGAGACGACCTTGAGCGTGCGCCGATGCGTGGCGGCAAGCACGACGCGGGGCGCGCAGCCCTCGTCATGCGCCTCGAGGAAACGCGCGGCGCAGAGGCACCAGCGATCGCCAGGATTCAGCCCGGGAAAGGCGAACTCCGGACGCGGGGTGATCAGGTCATTGCCGATATAGCTCGACCAGGCGAGAAATTCGGCAGTAACGACGACACAAACGGTATGCGCGCCGCGATCCTCCCAGCAGGTGTTGCATGAGCCGTCACGGAAGAAACCGGTGCGCGGCGCCATCGAGCAGGGCTCGAGCGGCTGCCCCAGAACATTGATCGACGGCTCCATTTCCATCCGGCCTCCCCCTCAGGGAGAAGTCTCGGCGAGTTGGCGGAACATGGCAAGGTTTTCGTCGGTGATGCCTGCCGCGTCGAAGCCGCGATCGGCGCTGTTCACCGCAATCACCACCCGCACCGCGGGGTTCACATAGATGAACTGGCCGTAGATGCCCTGCGCCATGTAATCGCCGCCATGCGCGGCATTGTCCTTCGGCACCCACCACTGGAATCCGTAGCCCGCCCCATCCGCCGCCTGATGCGCGGTCGAGGCCGCGACCCAGTCGGCGGGCACGATCTGGCGCCCGTTCCAGACCCCCTTTTGCAGGAACATTTGACCGATGCGGGCATAATCGCGCGTGCGCATATTGAGCCCGCCAAGAACGAAACCGGTGCCCTCGCCATCGGTGAGCATCTCGGGTGCGGCCTCGAGCCCCATCGGCGCGATGATCCGCTCCTGCATCAGGTCGACCGGGTCGCGCCCGGTTGCGCCGCGGATCACCATGCCGAGCACATGGGTGTCGATCGAGACGTAATGCATATGGCTCCCGGGCGGGGTGGCGCGGGTCTTGAGCGAGGCGGCGAAGGCGTCCATCGAACCGCCGAGCGCGAGAACCCGCCCCATGCGATTGATGTCGCTGTTGAAATCCATGTAATCCTCGTTGAAGGCAACGCCCGAGGACATCGTGAGCACATCGCGGATCGTCGCCCCGTCATAGGCGGAGCCCTTGAGCGACGGGGCGTATTGCACCACCTGCGCGTCGAGATCTGGGATCTTGCCCTCGGCGACCACGGTGCCGAAAAGCGCCGAGAGCACCGATTTCGCCATCGACCAGCTGATCCGCAGATCCTCCGGCCCGGTGCCGAGGAAAGTGTTCTCGTAGGTCAGATGCCCGTCGCGCAGGATCACCAGCGCCGTCACCGCACGGCGTTTCGCCCAGTCCTGCGCCGCCGGGGCCAGGGTTTCCGGCGGCCCGGGCGGCAGTGCGAAGACCGGACCGGTGCCGCGGTCGAGCAGGCGGTAATGGAAGAGCCGGTCCATATGCGAGAAATTCTGCACGATCCGCTCTTCGGAAAAGAGCCCGTTCACCGCAATCAGCCGGGTGATTTCTTCCCGCTTCCAGAGCGCGAGCCCCGCAATCAACACAACAAGAATGACGAGCGCGCGTAGCGCAAAACGCAGGATCCGACGCATGTTTCCCCCTCGCGCCCATCCTCCCCGGCGCAGCGGCAGAGAAACACGCGGGCGGCCAACGGGCAAGCGGTGGCAAAATTGCCGTGACGTCCCCCCGGTTCCGGGGAGACGGTGCCCGTCAATAGATGTAACGAATCTGATCCGACCAGTAGCGCTCCATCCGGCGCAGGGTGTGGTTCATCTCGTCCATCGCGTCGAGGGTGACGACGCCGCGCGCCTCCATCCCCTGCGCGTGCCGCTCGAAGAGGTCGGTGACCATCGTGCGCAGCTCTCGCCCTTTCGCGGTGAGCCGCACCCGCACCGAGCGGCGGTCGATATCGCAGCGCTGATGGTGCATGTAGCCGGCCTCGACCAGCTTCTTGAGATTGTAGCTGACGTTCGAGCCCTGGTAATAGCCGCGGGTCTTGAGCTCGCCCGCCGTCACCTCGTTCTCGCCGACGTTGAAGAGCAGCAGCGCCTGCACCGGATTGATCTCGAGAATGCCGAGCCGTTCGAATTCATCCTTGATAACGTCGAGCAAAAGTCGGTGCAGCCGTTCGACGAGCGACAGGCTGTCAAGATAGCAGGTCATCATGCCCGGAGAGGTCTCCGGCGTTTCCCCTGCGCCGGGCATGTTCATCGGGGTTTGAAATGTCATTCCGTTCTCCGCCAACCTCGCAGCCCTTGCGGACAAACTGGCGGGAAAACCCCAAGATTGCGTTAAGCGCAGCGCAGTTTTTTCAAATCTGCGCCAAATTTCGCGCTTCCGTCACGTCAGGCCGCGCCGTCTCAGCGCCCGTGGCGCGCCTTTGCGAAAGCCGCGATCTCGGTCAGGAGCTCAAGATATTGCGTCGGGCAGGGCTGTGTGCCCGAAACCCAGGGGTAAAGATCTTGATCGTTTTCCTCGAGCAGCAGATCGTAAAGATCGAGCGCCTCGGGCGTCATCCCGGCCAGCTTCTCATCCGCCCAGGGGCCGAGGATCAGGTCCATCTCCTTCGTGCCGCGCCGCCACGACCGCATCCGCATCCGCTTCAGTCGGGCCTCGTCCGTCTCGCTCATCAGTCCTCCCCGGCGATCAACCGCCGCTCGAGCCGCCCGAGCCGCGCGTCGAGCTCCTCGAGCACCGACCGGATCGCCCGGATCTCGCGCACCGTCGTGCGCACCTCCTCCGCCTGTGCCACCTCGTCCGGCGGCGCGTCAAGCCCCTCGCCCTCGCCGGTGAGCAGCCACATCAGCGAGACGTTCAGCATTCCGGCCACCATCTGCAACCGGTTCGCCCGCGGATCGGCGGCGTCGTCCTCCCAGCTTTGCAGCGTTTCGAGCCGCACGCCGAGCCGCTCGGCAAGCGCCTCCTGCGTCAGCCCCGCCGCCTCGCGCGCGCCCGCCAGCCGGTCGCCGAAGGTCGCGGTTTGCGGTCCATACCAATCGGTCATGCCTCTTCCCTTCTTGACGCTGTGCGGGGCGAGCGTAAGACATGCACCCGGCAGATACAAACCGGAGCTCCCGACATGGCTTTCCTTTCCGATACGCTTGCGCGCGTGAAACCCTCGCCGACGATCGCGGTGACCAACAAGGCGCGCGAGCTGAAAGAGGCCGGGCGCGACGTGATCGGCCTGGGCGCCGGCGAGCCCGATTTCGACACGCCCGCGAACATCAAGGCGGCCGCGATCGCCGCGATCGAGGCGGGCAAGACGAAATATACCGCCGTCGACGGCATCCCCGAGCTGAAGAAGGCGATCTGCGCCAAGTTCGAGCGCGAGAACGGCCTCAGCTACAAGCCCTCGCAGATCACCGTCTCCTCGGGCGGCAAGCAGGTGCTTTACAATGCGCTCGTCGCGACGCTGAACCCCGGCGACGAGGTCATCATCCCGGCGCCCTACTGGGTGAGCTACCCGGACATGGTGCTGCTCGCCGGCGGCACGCCCGTCTTCGTCGAGGGGCCGATGCAGACCGGCTACAAGATCACCGGCGCCGAGCTCGAGGCCGCGATCACGCCGAAGACGAAGTGGTTCATCTTCAACTCGCCCTCCAACCCCTCGGGCGCGGCCTATTCGCGCGAGGAGCTGAAGGAGATCACCGACGTGCTGATGCGTCACCCGCAGGTCTGGGTGATGTCGGACGACATGTATGAACACCTCTGCTTTGGCGATTTCGAATTCGTCACGCCCGCTCAGGTCGAGCCCGGCCTCTACGACCGCACGCTCACCTGCAACGGCGTCTCGAAGGCCTATGCGATGACCGGCTGGCGCATCGGCTACGCCGGCGGGCCGGAGAGCCTGATCAAGGCGATGGGCAAGGTGCAGTCGCAATCGACCTCGAACCCCTGCTCGATCTCGCAATATGCCGCGGTCGAGGCGCTGAGCGGCCCGCAGGACTACATCGCCGAAAGCTGCAAGGCCTTCGAGCGCCGCCGCGATCTCGTCGTCGCCGCGCTGAACACCTGCCCGGGGATCTCCTGCCCGACGCCCGAGGGCGCCTTCTACGTCTATCCCTCGATCGCGGGCTGCATCGGCAAGACCTCGGCCGCCGGAACGAAGATCACCGATGACGAGGCCTTCGCCGCGGCCCTGCTCGAGGAGGCCAATGTCGCCGTCGTCTTCGGCGCCGCCTTCGGCCTTTCGCCGAACTTCCGCATCAGCTACGCTACTTCCGACGCGGCGCTGACCGAGGCCTGCGCACGCATCAAGGCCTTCTGCGAAGGGCTGAAGTAACAGGGGGCACGATGGCGGGCGATCTGCCGGATTACTATTTCCGTATCCGCGAGAATGGCGCGGCGGTGTTTCGGGTCGATACCGAAAACCGCCAGCGCCGCATCGAGATGGACCAGATCGCCGTCGTCAACATCAAGAACGGCGAGATCAAGCCGCAGGGCGACCGGCGGCTGACCCCCGAGGATCAGCGCGAGATCGAGCGCTGGATGGCAAGCCGCGTCGCGCTGCTGGCCGAACGCGACATCGACGACATCCATCGCGCGGTCGATTACCTCAACCTCACGACCCATTGGGTGCAGTCGAAGGCCTCGGACGATCAGCTCGAAAGCGTCACCGATGCGCTCCTGCTCGCGATGCACGATCTGCGCACGGTGCTGGTGCGCAAGAAGGCGGAGCGGATGATGAAGACGATGCCCGCCGAGGGCGAGGACTAGGCGCTGCGCGCTTGCGCCGCATCGCGGCATGGCGCGGCGATCTTGCCCCGCATCCGGCGTCAAGATAGATGCAGGATATAGAATTTATCGCCGTTCCTCGCTGAAGGAGGCCCCTCACATGTCCCATGTCCTGATCCTCGGTTCCGGCTTTGCCGCGCTCACCGTGATCCGCGAGCTGCGCCGCCACAAGGTCGGTGCGCAGATCACCGTGGTCTCGCCGCGCGACGCGTTGCACTATCTGCCCTCCTCGATCTGGATCCCCGCGGGGATCCGCAAGGGGGCGGAGCTGAAACTGCCGCTGGCCAATTTCTTCGCCCGCAACGGGGTGCGCCATGTCGCGGCCTCGGTCACCGGGATGAATGCCGCGGAAAAGACGGTGACCACCGACACCGGCGAGGTCTTCACCGCCGATCACATCGTGATCGCCTCGGGCGGGCGCTTCCTGCGCAAGCTGCCGGGGATCGAGAACGCGATCATCCCCTGCGAGGGGATCGGTGCGGCCGAGGCGATGACCGAACGCCTCGCCGCGCTCGAAAGCGGCACGATCGCGATCGGCATGGCCTCGAACCCGAACGAGCCGGGCGCGATCCGCGGCGGCCCGATGTTCGAATATCTCTTCATCCTCGACACGCTCTTGCGTCGGCAGGGCCGGCGCGGCAAGTTCCGCCTCGTCTTCTTCTCGCCCGCGAAACGCCCGGGCAACCGGCTGGGCGAGAAGGCCGTCGACGGCCTCCTCAAGGAAATGGCGAAGCGCGGCATCGACACCCATCTCGGCCACAAGATGGTGCGGATCGAGCCGAACAAGGTGGTGACCGAGGGCGGCGAGATCGAGGCCGATCTGATCCTGTTCCAGCCCGGCATGACCGGCCCGGCCTGGCTCGAGGCGACGGACCTGCCGATGAGCCCGGGCAAGATGGTGCAGGCCGATGCGCTCGCCCGCGTCATGGGCTTCGAGGGGATCTGGGTCGCGGGCGATTCCGGTTCCTACCCGGGGCCGGAATGGCTGCCGAAACAGGCGCATCAGGCCGATCTTCAGGCGAAGGCGGTGGCGGCGAATATCGCCGCGATGCTGCGCGGCGACCTGCCGAAGACCGAATTCCTCGTCGAGCTCATCTGCATCATGGACAGCCTCGACAAGGGGATGATCGTGTTCCGCCGCGGCAATCTGAACATCGTGCTGCCCGGCATGAAGCCGCTGCACTGGCTCAAGCAGGCCTTCGAGAACCACTATCTCAAGGCCTATCGGTAAGCCTCCGGCGCGAGCCACGGCCCGCGCCAGAACCGCACGATCAGGGTGAGGCCGACACAGGCCAGCCCGACGACGAGGCCAAGCCAGAGCCCGACGCCGCCGAAGCCGTAGACGAAGGCGAGCAGGTAGCTCGTCGGCATGCCGATCAGCCAGTAGCCGGCGGCGGCCACCCACATCGGCACGCGCGTGTCATGCACCCCGCGCAGGAGGCCAAGCGCCATCACCTGCGTCGCGTCGAAAAGCTGGAACACCGCCGCCACGGCAAGCAGCTTCGAGCCGAAGCGCACGATCTCGGCCGCCTCGGGATTGGCGGCGTCGAGGAACAGGCCGATCAGCTCACGCGGGAAGATCAGGAAGATCGCCACCGTCACCAGCGCGAAAAGCACCGACATCCCCTGCGCGACCAGCGCGCCGTCGCGCAGCCGCACCACGTCCCCCGCGCCGAAGGCCCGGCCCGAGCGCACCGTCGCGGCATTCGACATCCCCATATGAACCATGAAGGTGAGCGAGGCGAGCTCAAGCGCGATGCCATGCGCGGCCAGCGGCACGGTGCCGATCCAGCCCATCATCAGCGCCGAGGCCTGGAACATCCCGGTCTCGAACAGCGAGGTGAAGCCGATCGGGATGCCAAGCCGGGCGACAGCCACGAAGGCCTCCCAATCCGGGCGCCAGAAGCGCTGCAACAGGTGGAAATGCGCCAGCGCCGGCTCGCGCACGGCATAAAGCATCAGGAGCGCGGCGGTCGCGAGCTGCACGATGACGGAGGCGAGGGCCGCACCGCGCACGCCCATCTCCGGCACTCCGAACCGGCCGAAGATGAGCACCCAGTTCAACCCGATGTTCAGCACCACGCCCAGCGCCGTCACCCACATCACGACCTGGGTGCGTTCGAGCGCGCTCAGATAGGCCTTCAGCACCGCGATCGTCAGCGCCGGAAACATCCCCCACATCGCGATCCGCAGGTAATCCTGCGCCAGCCCGGCGATCGCCGGATCCTGCCCGAGGCCGCGCAGGATCGGCCCGGAGACCGCCAGCACCGGGATCGAGAGCGCCGCGAAGATCAGCGACAGCCAAAGCCCCATGCGCGCATCGCGGCGCACCTGCGTCTCGTTCCCCGCGCCCATCGCGGCCGAGATCCGCCCCATCAGCGCATAGGAAAACCCCGAGCCGAGGATGAAGAGAAAGAAGAAGAAGGAGGAGCCAAGCACCACCGAGGCGAGCTCGGGCACGCCATACCAGCCGAGCATCACCGTATCGGTGACATGCAGCCCCATCTGCGCGACGTTCGAGCCGACGAGCGGCAGCCCCAGCACGACGAGCGCCCGGGAATGGGCGGCGAAACTCATGCGCTCCGCCGCGGAGGATTTGACCATCTGGTTCATGCGCGCGACGCTAGCCGAGCGCCGGGATGCCGTCCAGAGCCGGCGTCAGCCCTTGCGCCGACCGGTGATCATCGGGGTGACGAGGTCTTCCTTCTTCCACAGCTTGTAGAAGACGATCGCGCCGACATGCAGCACGACGAGGATCAGAACCACCGCGCCAAGCCGATGATGCCAGCCCAGCGCGAACCGGTTCCAGGCGGTGGAGACCATCTCCGCCAGCGGGCCGATGTTGAGGTAATCCTCCGGGTCGAGGAAAAGCCCGGTCGCGACCTGCGCGGCCAGCACGAGCAGCAGCGCGACGACGGAGAGCGCGCCGAGCGGATTGTGCCCGGGGTAATACTGCGTCTCACGCGAGGGCAGCGTGCGGATGTAACGCCAGACCGCCCCCGGCCCCTTGATGAAATTGACGAAGCGCGCATTCGCCGGGCCGACAAGCCCCCAGATCACGCGAAAGACCAGAAGCGCGATGACGAAATACCCCAGAAACATGTGCAGCGTCATCTTCGCCGGGCCGAATTCGCCCAGAAGCCAGGCCCCGGTGACGGAAAGCGCCAGCAACCAGTGAAAGGCCCGCAGCGCCGGATCCCAGATCTGCTTGCCGCTTTGGTCGTCGGGGGTGGGGCTGGCGGTGGGCTGCGTTGCATCGGTCATCGGAAATCGTCCTCGCATCGGTCGGAAAGACCCGGGCCGAACGCCCGGGTCGGGGAAGGGGCCGGGGCCCCTCCGCTCATTCGGGCAGACGGTAATCGTCGTGGCAGGCCTTGCAGGTGCCGGCGAACTTGCCGAAGGCGGCGCCATAGGCCTCCGCACCGTTGCCGGCCGCGGCGACGAGCTCGGCAGCAGCTTCGTGCATCGCCTTACCCTTGGCGCCGAAATCTTCCATATTGGTCCAGATCTCTTCCTTGGCGCGGGTCTGGCCCGGGAAATCGGCGACCGAAGTGCCGGCGGCGAACAGCGGCGCCATGTCGGTCTTCAGGATCGTGTCGAGCTTGGCGGCTTCGGCCTTGGCAGCCTCGGCGTCATAGGCCTTGGTCAGGCCGCCCATCGCCTTCGTCTCCTGCCCGAGGGCCTTGAAGAAATTCTGACGCGCCTCGACGGTCTGCGCCGCATCGGCGAAGGCCATCGTGGTGCCGAGCGCAAGCGCGGCGGGAAGCAGGGTAAAAATGGCTTTTTTCATGGCTGTCTCCTTGGAAGGGCGCTCGGACGCGCCAGCGACAGGAGTATTACGCATATGCAGCATGTTTCCGTCGCGACAGATGGACGCGAAACCGGTCACAACGGCGTGACCGGCGGAAAACGACCCGCGAACCGGTCCGGCACGCAGGGCGCCGGACCGGTCTGCGCCGCGGCTCAGGCCTTCCCCGGGGCCCGGCGATTGTCGGGATGCAGCGCCGAGCCGAGGATGTGGTCGGCCCCGTGGATCACATGGCTCGCATGGCCCACGATCAGCGGATCATAGGGCGTGGCGATCGCGGGATCCTTGTCGGGATAGTCGAGCGTCGAGAGGAAATGCTTCATGCAGTTCAGCCGCGCGCGTTTCTTGTCGTTCGACTTCACGATCACCCAGGGCGCATCGGCGGTGTCGGTGTAGAAGAACATCGCCTCCTTCGCCTCGGTGTAATCGTCCCATTTGTCGAGCGAGGCGAGGTCGATCGGCGAGAGCTTCCAGCGTTTCAGCGGATCGGTCTCACGCGCCTTGAAGCGGCGGCGCTGCTCGTCGCGGGTGACCGAGAACCAGTATTTGTAAAGCCGGACCCCGGACCGCACGAGCATCCTTTCGAGCTCGGGCGTCTGGCGCATGAATTCGAGATATTCGGAGGGCGAGCAGAAGCCCATCACCCGCTCGACCCCGGCGCGGTTGTACCAGCTGCGATCGTAGAACACCATTTCGCCCGCGGTGGGCAGATGCTCGACATAGCGCTGGAAATACCATTGCCCGCGCTCTTCCTCGGTCGGCTTGTTCAGCGCGACGACGCGCGCGAAGCGCGGGTTCAGGTGCTCGTTGAAGCGCTTGATCGTGCCGCCCTTGCCGGCCGCGTCGCGCCCCTCGAAGAGGATGACGAATTTCTGCCCGGTCTCCTGCGCCCAAAGCTGCACCTTGAGCAGCTCGGCCTGCAGGAGCGCCTTTTCCTTCTCATAGGCGGGGCGGCCCATGCGACGCGGATAGGGGTATTTCCCGCTTTCGAAGGCGATGCGGATCGCGTTCGGGTCGAGCTTCGGAAAGCTCTGGGGCCCGGTCAGCGCGCCCTCTCCCGGTGCGACCTCCGCCTCCGGCGCCGAGGTTTCCGCAGGGGTCACCGCCGCGGCAGCGCCCCCCGCGAGGGTCGCTGCGGCAGTTACCTCCCCCTGCGGCGCCTCAGGCTTGGCCTGCACCGCTTCCGACAGGATCTGATCGTCCATGCACATACTCCCTTCTTGTCTGACCCGCCTTAGCAGTGCGGCGTGAATTCCGCCTTGATACGCGTCAAAAAACTGTCACATCCGCCTTGTTTTTCTGGCCCGGGTCCGGTGCTCCCCTCTTTTCTTTCGCCGCGACCACGCGCAGTCTGGCGCGACAGGAGGACGCGATGATCACCCTTTACGGCACCTATCGCTCGCGCGCGACGCGCAACATCTGGGCGCTTTCCGAGCTTGGCCTGCAATGGCAGCTCCGACCGGTGATCCAGGCCTATCGGCTGGAGGCGCGCGGCACCGACCCGCATGCGCCCACCGCGCCGCTGAACACGCTTTCGGCGGAGTTCCTGCGCCTTTCCCCCGCCGGCGCGATCCCGGTGATGGAGGACGGCGGCCTCGTGCTGAGCGAATCGCTCGCGATCAACCTCTACCTCGCGAAGAAGGCCGGCGGCCCGCTTGCGCCGAAGGATGCGCAGGAAGAGGCGCTGATGCTGCAATGGGCGCTCTACGGCGCGACCTCGATCGAGAATGACGCGCTCGAGATCTCCTTCGCCTATGCCAAGGGCGAGGATTTCCCCGAGGCACGCCAGAAGATCGTCGATGCCGCGGCGGACCGGCTCGCGCGCCCCTTCGCGGTGCTCGAGAGCCATCTCGCCACGCACAGCCACATGGTCGGCGGGCGCTTCACCGTGGCCGACATCAACATGGCCGAGGTCGTGCGCTACGCGCAGCCGCATCTGCCGCTGATGGAGCGTTTCGAGCGGGTGAAGCGCTGGCTCGACCTGTGCCAGTCGCGCCCGGCCTTCCGCGAGATGTGGCGCAAGCGCCTCGACGAACCGGCGTAATCGAGCCGGTCGCCCGCCGAAGATCTCCGCGGGGTTGACATGTCGCGGCAACGCGGCACCCTGTCGGCATGTAACGGCCTGACTTCTCTCATTTTGTCAGTGAATGCGTTATCGGTCTCGAATTTGATGGAGTGATTATGGGTCAGGTTACCTCGAGCGGCGCGAACGCTCTCCCTTTCGATGCGGCGATGCAGGCGGCGGCGCTGAGCGCGACGATCCGGGATGGCTGGCTCTACGTCACCGGGGCGGCCAGCGGCGCCACGTTCACCGGGGTCGAGATCAGCTATCCCAATTACACCGGCTCGAGCCGCATCCTGCCTGTCGTCCGACAGGATGACGGCGCCGGGACGCAGATCGCCGTCACCAGTGATGCGACGACTCTCGTCAATCTCGACCTCAGCGGGTTAACCGTCTCCGGCGCCACCGTGAGCTGGTATTATCTGCAGGCCGAGACCTCGCTCATCGGTTCGCAACAAGACGACAGTCTCAGGTTCGAATCCCGGACGGCGGGGGTGATGCAGGGGCTCGGGGGCGACGACCTTCTCGCCGGGGGCCTCAGCGACGACCGTCTCTATGGCGGGGACGGCAACGACACGCTGAACGGATATGACGGGGACGACACGCTGGTCGGCGGGCGCGGCGACGATACGATCAACGGGGGCGACGGCATCGACACGGTCGTGCTGCGCGGCGCGATCAGCGATTACGAGATCACCACCTCCGACGGGAGCTACGTCATCACCCAGATCTCGGGCCCGGGAAACTACGGCACCGACACGGTGAGCAATGTCGAGATCGCGCGGTTCGACGACGGTATCGTCGACATCTCCGCCCCGCCGACCGACCTCGAGGCGACGCTCTCGGGCGGCCGCCTGCGCCTGAGCGGCGCGGCCGCGCAAACCGGCGCCGGCCCGATCGGCCGCATCTATGTCTATGGCGAACCCGAATACGCCCAGCTCAGCATCACCGACAACAACTCCGGCTATACCACCGTGCCGGTCACCGGTGACGTCTCGACGATCACCGCGCTCAATTTCAACCTCGTCACCGGGACGGGGATCTCGCTGACCTGGATGGCACAGGCCGCGACCACGATTCGCGGCAGCGCACAAAGCGACAGCATCGACCTTTACTCGACCAGCGACTGCACGGTGTTCGGCGGCGCGGGGAACGACATCATCCAGAGCAGCTATGGCAACGACCGCGTCTGGGGGGGATGGGGCCGCGACGAGATCAACAGCGGCGCCGGGTCGGACACGATCGCCGGCGAGCGCGGCAACGACACGATCAACGGCGACGCCGGCGAGGACACGATCGTCTTTCGCGGGGCGCGCGCGGAATATGACATCACCGAGCAGGCCGACGGCACCTATGCGATCACCCATGCGCGCGGCACGCAATTCGATGGCACCGACACCGTGATCAACGTCGAACACGCGCAGTTCTCCGACGGGGTCGTCGACCTGCCCCCGATCACCGATCTCTCGCTCGAACTCGACAATGGCCGGCTGACGGTCAGCGGCACGCCGGCACAGACGGGCTCCGGGATCTCCCTGTCCTATGGGGACGGGGTGATCCGTCTCGTCGACAACACCCCCACCCCGACCATCATCGAGATCGCAAGCGCCGCCGCCAGCATCCGCACCGTCGACTTTTCCGGCGTCAGCGACACGGGCGTCAGCTTCTACTGGAACAATCTTGCCGATCAGGCCCTGACCGTCCGCGGCAGTCAGCAGGATGACGCTTTCGCCTCCATGACCTTCGGCGACCTCCGGATCTTTGGCCTCGCGGGGGACGACACGATCGCGGGCTCCTACGGCAACGACACGCTGATCGGCGGACGCGGCGACGACATCGTCGACGGCAACGCCGGCCTCGACACCGTCGTCTTCTCCGGCGACCGGGCCGATTACGACATCGCGCTCGTCGACGGCGCCTATGTGGTCACCCATGCCCGGGGCACCATGTTCGACGGCACCGACACCGTGCTCGACGTCGAGTTCCTGCAATTCCACGACACCACGATCGACCTCTCGACGAACGACTGGATGGCCTGACGCGACGCGGCCTTGCCGCCATCGGGGCGCCCGTTTGCGCGCCCCCGGGCGATAACGCCGCTTCCAAAGTGCTCAAATATCCCCGGGGGGTCGGGGGGCGGCGCCCCCCGCCTTGCCCCCCGGGGCCAAGCTGCGGTATCCCTGCCCCTCAAGACCACCAGTGAAAGCGAGCAGCATGGCCGACGATCTCCTCTCTTCGCAGCCGCCCGAGACCTATGACGCCTCGTCGATCGAGGTGCTCGAAGGGCTCGAGCCGGTGCGCAAGCGTCCGGGCATGTATATCGGCGGCACCGACGAGCGCGCGCTGCATCACCTCGTGGCGGAAATCCTCGACAACTCGATGGACGAGGCGGTGGCCGGCCATGCCACCCGCATCGGGGTCGAGATGAATGCCGATGGCTCGGTCACGATCACCGACAACGGCCGCGGCATGCCCGTCGACCCGCACCCCAAATTCCCCGGCAAATCGGCGCTCGAAGTCATCCTGACCGTGCTGCACGCGGGCGGCAAATTCTCGAACAAGGCCTATTCGACCTCGGGCGGCCTGAACGGCGTCGGCTCCTCCGTGGTGAACGCGCTTTCCGACAGCATGATCGTGCAGGTCGCGCGCAACAAGGAGTTGTGGGAGCAGCGCTTTTCGCGCGGCGTGCCGCAAGGCCCGATCGAGATGATCGGTGCCGCGCCCAACCGCCGCGGCACCACCGTCACCTTCCACCCCGATCCCGAGATCTTCGGCTCGCTCGCGCTGAAACCCTCGCGGCTTTTCAAGATGGCGCGCTCGAAGGCCTATCTCTTCTCGGGCGTCGAGATCCGCTGGAAAAGCGAAATCCCCGACGGTGACATGCCGATGGAAGCGACCTTCCGCTTCCCCAATGGTCTGGCCGACTTCCTGAACGAGACGCTGACCGGAACCTCGACCTATGCCGACCGCCCCTTCGCGGGCCGCGTCAGCTTCGAGGAGAAGTTCAACGTCCCCGGCTCGGTCGAATGGGCGATCAACTGGACGCCGATGCGCGACGGCTTCATCCACAGCTATTGCAACACCGTGCCCACGCCCGAGGGCGGCACCCATGAGCAGGGCTTCTGGAACGCGATCCTCAAGGGGATCCGCGCCTATGGCGAGCTGTCGAACAACAAGAAGGCTGGCCTCATTACCCGCGACGACATGCTCACCGGCGGCTGCGCGCTCATTTCGATCTTCATCCGCGAGCCCTCTTTCGTCGGCCAGACGAAGGATCGCCTCTCGACCGAAGAGGCCGCGAAATGGGTCGAGGCCGCGGTGCGCGACCATTTCGACAACTGGCTGGTGGCCGATCCGAAATCGGCGGGCGCGATCCTCGATTTCCTCGTGCTGCGCGCCGAGGAACGGCTGCGGCGCCGGCAGGAAAAGGAAACCTCGCGCAAGACCGCGACGAAGAAGCTGCGCCTGCCCGGCAAGCTCGTCGACTGTTCCGCGACCAACCGCTCGGGCACCGAGCTTTTCATCGTCGAGGGCGACTCGGCGGGCGGCTCGGCGAAGATGGCGCGCGACCGCACGCATCAGGCGCTGCTTCCGCTGCGCGGCAAGATCCTGAACGTGCTTGGCGCCGCCTCCTCGAAACTCGGCCAGAACCAGGAGATCAACGATCTCGCCCAGGCGCTCGGCGTCGGCCTCGGCACGAAGTTCCGCGTCGACGATCTGCGCTATGACAAGATCATCATCATGACCGACGCGGATGTCGACGGCGCCCATATCGCCTCGCTCTTGATGACCTTCTTCTTCACCCAGATGCGCGGGCTGATCGACAAGGGGCATCTCTACCTCGCCTGCCCGCCGCTTTACCGCCTCACGCAGGGCGCGCGGCGCATCTATGTCTCCGATGACGCGGAAAAAGAGGTGATGCTTGCCAAGGGCCTCGGCGGCAAGGGCAAGATCGACGTGCAGCGCTTCAAGGGTCTGGGCGAGATGGACGCCAAGGATCTGAAGGACACGACGATGAACCCGGAGACGCGCAAGCTGATCCGCGTCACCATCGACGACGAATTCGCGGGGGAAACCGGCGATCTCGTCGAGCGGCTGATGGGCAAGAAACCCGAGCTGCGCTTCCAGTACATCACCGAGAACGCCCGTTTCGTCGAGGAACTCGACGTCTGATCCCGGAATGAAAGCCGCCCCGATCGCAGGATCGGGGCGGTTTCCGGTTCAGGCCACGGCCCCGGGGCGCCGGGGCCGGCCCTGTTCAGTTCGAGCCGGCGGCGATCTGCGCCTTCGCCACATCGGTGAGCTTCGGCGCCGCGCTTTCCGCCGCACTCAGCCCCGCGGGTTTTTCAAGCGGCGCGCCCTCGTCGCCCATCAGCCCGTTCGGCGTCGTCGTGCCATAGGTGTTGGTGCCGCGCTGGAAGAAGCGGCGGGTATCCTCGACCGAGCCAAGCCAGCGCGGATCCTGCGGCCGCTGGAAGCTGTTGAGGTAAAGCGCCACGTCCCAGGCCTGCGCCTCGGTCAGATCGGCATTGCCGAGCGGCATGTTGTGCTTGATGAAGCCCGCGGCCTTCTCGAGGTCATGCATGCCCGCGCCCCAGTTGAAGGAATTCGCCCCCCAGAGCGGCGGGAAGACGACGTGATCGCCCTCTTTCTTGCCCTGGCCATCGGCGCCGTGGCAGGTGGCGCAGCGCGCGGCATAGACCGCCTCGCCCCGGGCGTAATCGGGTTTCTCCTCGGGCACCGGCAGGTAGATATAGCCGCGCGGCTCGACGATCGCATCCGAGGGGATGCCGGTGCCAAGCCATTTCATGTAGCTTTCGAGCGCGACCATCACCTTGCTGTTCGGCGCCGGCGGCGTGCCGTTCATCGAATAGGTGAAGCAGCCCGCGAGCCGCTCGTAGAGCGTGTTCACATGCAGGTTCTTCGAGCGATACTGCGGGAAGTCGACCGTCGTCGCCCAGATCGGCGCCGCGTTCGGATTGGCGCCGGCGCCGAGGTGGCAGTTGGTGCAGGAGAGATCGTTGCCGACATAGGTGCCGCGCAGCTTCTGCGTGTTGACGAAGATATCGCGACCAAAGCGGATCAGATCACCCTCGGGCCCCTCGGGGATCTGGTCGAGCGTCGGCGGGGTGTGGGTATAGACCTTCGGATTGTTGATCCGCTTTTGCTGCTTTTCATAGGCGGTCTGCGCCGAGGTCCAGTCGATGCCGGCGGCCAGCGGCTTGTCCTTCATCTTCGGCATGTCCCAGCTCAGATCGGCCGGGGTGTAGCCGGTCAGCGGCCCGGCGTTCGGGTCGAGCGTGGCGAGATAGGCGATGACATTGGCGCGTTCCTCGGGCGTGAGCTTGCCGGCGACCGCGGCCATCAGCGCCTTGTTCGCATCGCTCGAGGGCTGCTCGGGCGCGGCGAGCTGCTCGAGCCGCTGCGCGACATAGGCGGTCTCCTGGCCGGCGATGCGCGGGAAGACCGCGCCGACGCCCTCGCCGTTCTGGCCGTGGCAGCTGGCGCAGGAGGGGATCTCCCGGCTCCAGTCGCCATTGTGGAAGAGCGCCTCACCCGCCGCGGCATCCGCCGCGACCTCGGTCTCCGGCGCGGGCCAGTCCTGCTTTTCCGCCTTCTGCGCGGCGAAATAGGTCGCAAGCGCGGTGATCTGATCTCCCGTCAGTTCCGGCGCGATCGAGGACATCGTGTCGCCCACCCGGGTGCCGTCGGCAAAACCGTGCAGCGCCCCCGCGAGGAACCCCGCATCCATTCCGGCGATCATCGGCGCGCCCATGTCGGCGCTGCCCAGCCCCGTCTCCCCGTGGCAGGTGGCGCAGGCGGGGACCGTGTCGGTGCCCTCGGTGATCAGGCTCATGACCTCGTCGGTTCCGGCTTGCGCCGCGCTCGTGGCGAGCAGCAGCGCAAACCCGGTGAGGATCTTGCGGTGTAGCATGGCTGGAAGGCTCCCTGTTCTTCCCTGATTGACAAATTCAGCTATCGCAATGCTGCGATGCGTTCAACGTTGTCCCGGCTCCCTTGCAACAAGCGATGCGGCCGGCCCCGGGACAAAGGACCAGCCGCAGGCTTCGGACGAGGCGGTCGATCAGTACCGCGCGTCCTTCGGTTTCGGATCCTTCGGCCAGTCCTTCACCTTGTCGGGGAAGTCGGGCCGCGGCATGTGGCTGAAGTATTCGCCCACATCCACCGCATCCTGATCGGAGAGACCGCCCTGACCCAGCGGGAACTTGCCATGCGCCGCGATCGGCATGTTCTGCTTCACGAAGGCGGCGGCCTTGAAGGTGCGGGACATGCCGGCGCCGATGTTGAAGGAATTGTCGCCCCAGAGCGGCGGGTAGACGGTGCGCCCGGCGGCATCGGTCAGGCCCTCGCCGTTCTCGCCGTGGCAGGCGGCGCATTGTTGCGCATAGATCTCCTTGCCATGCACCGGATCGGGGATCAGCGTCTGGTCGATCTTGCCGATGCCGCGGCCCTCGACCTTGTCCTCGGGCTTGGTCTCGCCCTTCATCCAGTCGAAATAGGCGATCATCGCCTTCATCGGTTCGCCGTCCTTGGCGAGCGGCTTGCCGTTCATCGAGCGGCGGAAGCAGCCGTTGATCCGGTCTTCCATGGTGATGACCTTGCCGGCCCGCGCCCCGTAGGAGGGGAAGAAGGCGGTGATGCCGATATAGGGCGAGCCATCGGCCACCGTCCCCGCGTTGAGGTGGCAGGAGGTGCAGTTCAGCTCGTCGCCCACGTTCTCGGGAAGCAGGTCACGGGTCTCGGCGTTGAGCCGCATGCCATAGACCAGTTGCTCGGCATTCGGTTCCTTCAGCATCGCAGCCAGCCGCGGCGTCTCGAAGGTCGAGGCCGCGACCGCCGGGCCGATCGCCTTGCGCGCGGCTGCGACCTGTTCAGTCGTGATCGCCGAGGCACCATTGCCGAAGTTCTCACGCACGAAGCTCAGGATCTCGGCAATCTCCTGATCGCCGAGCTGCGCGAAGCCCGGCATGAAGAAGGCGCGCGGATGCGCCGCGGTCACCGCGGTCTCGCCGCCGGTCAGCGTGATGTGGATCAGCGTCGCGGGATCCTCGGCCGAGATCGTGTGGTTGCCGCCGAAGGCCGGGAAGACGCCGGGCACGCCTTCGCCGTTCGGGCGGTGGCAATCGGTGCAGAACTGCGCATAGCCAAGGCCGCCCGCGGTGGTGAAGGTCGTCTCGGGAACCACCGCCGCGATCACCTCCTCGGGGCTTTCGGCCTGTTCGGGCCGGTCGGTGGGCAGCGACTTCATGTAGATCGCCATCGCCGTCAGATCGGCATCGGTGAAATGCTGCGTCGAATGCGAGATGACATCGGTCATGCTGCCCGAGACGGTGGCAAAGCGGTTCTGCCCGGTCTTGAGCAGGCGCACCATGTCCGACACCGTCCAGAGGCTGCGCAGGTTGACCGCGTTCCAGTTCTCGACCTGCGCACCGGAGAGGAACTTGTCCCCCTTCGGCCCCTTGTCCGACATCGTGACTTCCTGGAAGCCGATGCCGCGCGGGGTGTGGCAGGCGCCGCAATGGCCAAGCCCCTGCACCAGATAGGCGCCGCGGTTCCAGACCGCGTCCTTCGACGGATCGGG
This sequence comes from Paenirhodobacter sp., assembly GCF_050177655.1. Classification (NCBI taxonomy): domain Bacteria; kingdom Pseudomonadati; phylum Pseudomonadota; class Alphaproteobacteria; order Rhodobacterales; genus Paenirhodobacter; species Paenirhodobacter sp. Next base: position 54,365 of record NZ_JBFXGV010000007.1, on the reverse strand, counting down.
GGCGAAGGGCTGCGACTTGAGGAAGGCGACGTTCCAGAAACCGAGGCCCCAGCGCTGGTTGAACGGGAAGCCGAGATCGGTCTCGGGGTTTTGCTGCTTCACCGGCGCGAGCCCCTGGCTCAGATAGGCCCAGAGCGCGCCCATGTCCGCGGCGGACATCTTCGCATAGGAGGGATAGGGCATCGCCGGATAGAGGTTGTGCCCGTCCGCCGCGACGCCCTTGCGCATCGCGCGGTCGAACTCGCCAAAGCCCCAGCCGCCGATGCCGGTTTCCGGATCGGGGGTGATGTTGGTCGAATAGATCGTGCCCATCGGGCTTTCGAGCGCGAGGCCGCCGGCCATTTCCGTGCCGCCCTTGGCGGTGTGGCAGGCGACGCAATCGCCCAGTTCGGCGATGTAGCGGCCGCGCGCGATCAGGTCGGCATTCGCCTCCCCGGTGAAGCCGGGCGAGAGATCCTCGACCGCCGGCGGGCGCACCAGCCAGAGCGCGACGCCGCCGGCCAGCAGCGCCACGGCGCCGAGCGTTGCAAGATATTTTCCGGTACGAGATTTCGGGGCCGCGGTCATGTCAGTGATCCCATGCAATTTCTGCCCGGACGCTAGGTGTCGTTCACGAAACCGTCAATTTGGGGATAGCCCGCAGCAACTAGGGGTTTTCCCCTAGAAAGCCGCCTCTGCGGCCCGCTGCCCCCTGCGACATCGCGTCCTCACCACTGCGCGGCGGGCGTTGACATGTCGCGCGAAGCCGCTATCGTCCGCCCCACGTCAGGGGAGTCCCGCCAAGGGGACTGAGAGGCTGACAGGGGGCAACCCCGGTGAAGCGACCCTTTGAACCTGACCCAGTTGACACTGGCGTAGGAAGACCGAAGGGCATTTCCGCATTCCTCATCCATTGGGGGCGGTCCTTTCGGGCCGCTTGGGCCCTCCTGCCGGGCCGTCGCGGCCCCTTTCTGCCAAGGTTTCACTTGGGTCTCATCGCAAGAGGAGACCGAAATGAAAGACCTGCCCCCCACGATCACCACCGGCCCGCTGCCGGCCTCGCGCAAGATCCACCTTGAGGGCGCTTTGCACCCCATCCGCGTGCCGATGCGCGAGGTCGCGATCTCGAACGAGGCGCCGCTCACCCTCTATGACAGCTCGGGCCCCTATACCGACCCGGCGGTGGCGACCGAGATCGGGCGCGGCCTGCCGCGGCTGCGCGGCGACTGGCTGATCGCGCAGGGCGCGGTCGCCGAACACGAAGGCCGCACCGTCACCGCGGCCGACAACGGCTTTGCCACCGGCGCGCGGCTGACCCCGGCCTTTCCGGTCACCCACCGCCCGCTGCGCGCCACCGGCGGCCGCGCGGTGACCCAGCTCGCCTTCGCCCGCGCGGGCATCATCACGCCGGAAATGGAATTCGTCGCGATCCGCGAGAACGAGGGCCGCATCGCCGCCCCCGCCCGCGACGGCGAGGCCTTTGGCGCCGGGATCCCCGACCTCGTCACCCCGGAATTCGTGCGCGCCGAGATCGCCGCGGGGCGCGCGATCATCCCCGCGAACATCAACCACCGCGAACTCGAGCCGATGATCATCGGCCGCAATTTCAAGGTGAAGATCAACGCGAACATCGGCAATTCCGCCGTCACCTCCTCGATGGAGGAGGAGGTGGAAAAGATGGTCTGGGCGATCCGCTGGGGCGCCGATACGGTGATGGACCTCTCGACCGGGCGCAACATCCACAACATCCGCGACTGGATCCTGCGCAACGCCCCGGTGCCGATCGGCACGGTGCCGCTTTATCAGGCGCTGGAAAAGGTCGGCGGCGTGGCCGAGGATCTGAGCTGGGAGATCTTCCGCGACACGCTGATCGAACAGGCGGAACAGGGGGTGGATTACTTCACCATCCACGCCGGGCTGCGGCTGCACATGATCCCGATGACCGCGCGCCGCGTCACCGGCATCGTCTCGCGCGGGGGCTCGATCATGGCGAAATGGTGCCTGCATCACCACCGCGAGAGCTTCCTCTACGAGCATTTCGAGGAGATCTGCGAAATCGCCCGCGCCTATGACGTGAGCTTCAGCCTCGGCGACGGGCTGCGCCCCGGTTCGATCGCCGACGCCAATGACGAGGCGCAATTCGCCGAGCTGCGTACCTTGGGCGAGTTGACGCAGATCGCCTGGGCGAAGGACTGTCAGGTGATGATCGAGGGGCCGGGCCATGTGCCGATGCACAAGATCAAGGCCAATATGGACGAACAGCTGAAGCACTGCCACGAGGCGCCCTTCTACACGCTCGGGCCGCTGACGACCGACATCGCGCCGGGCTACGACCATATCACCTCCGCCATCGGCGCGGCGATGATCGGCTGGTTCGGCACCGCGATGCTCTGCTACGTCACGCCGAAGGAGCACCTCGGCCTGCCCGACCGCGACGACGTGAAAACCGGCGTCATCACCTACAAGCTCGCCGCCCATGCCGCCGATCTCGCCAAGGGGCATCCGGGCGCGCAACGGCGTGACGACGCGCTCAGCCGCGCGCGCTTCGAGTTCCGCTGGCAGGACCAGTTCAACCTCGGCCTCGACCCCGACACCGCGCGCGAAATGCACGACGAGACGCTGCCGGCCGAGGCGCATAAGGTCGCGCATTTCTGCTCGATGTGCGGGCCGAAGTTCTGCTCGATGCGGATCAGCCACGACATCCGCGCCGAGGCGGAGAAACAGGCGGGCATGGCCGGGATGGCGGAGAAGTTCCGCGCGGGCGGCGCGCTTTACGTTCCGGTGACGGAGGAGGCGGAATGATCTCCGTCCTCGGATCCGGGGTCGCCGGGCTTTGCGCGGCGACGGCGCTGGCCGAGGCGGGCTTCGCCGTCGAGCTGATCGCGCCGGAGGGGGCGCCCCCCGCCGCCTCGCGCCTTGCCGGCGGCATGCTCGCCCCGTTCTGCGAGGGCGAGGCCGCGCCCGAGACCGTCGTCACCCGCGGGCAGGGCGCAATCGGCTGGTGGCGCGCGCATAGCGAAAGCTTCGTCGCGCGCGGCACGCTCGTCGTCGCCCCCGCCCGCGACAGCGCCGAGCTCGACCGCTTCGCCCGCGCGACCCGCGGCCATGATTGGGTCGATCCGGGCGTGCTCGAACCGGGTCTCGCCGGCCGCTTCGCCCGCGGCCTCTTCTTCGCTACGGAGGCGCATGTGACCCCGGTCACCGCGCTCTCCGAGCTGCGCGCGGGCCTCGCCCGCCGCGGCGTCGCGATCCATGGCGGCGCCCCGCGCGGGCGCATCGTCGATTGCCGCGGGCTGTCCTCCGGCGACCGGCTGCCCGATCTGCGCCCGGTGCGCGGCGAGATGCTCGAGCTTTTCGCCCCGGACGTCACCTTCACCCGCCCGCTGCGCCTGCTGCATCCGCGCTTTCCCTGCTACCTCGTGCCGCGCGGCGGGGGGCGTTTCATGCTTGGCGCGACGATGGTCGAAAGCGCGCGCCCCGGCCCGATCACCGCACGCGCGGCGATGGAACTCCTGTCCGCCGCCTACACGCTGCACCCCGCGCTTGCCGAGGCGGAGATCCTTTCCACCGGCACCGGCCTGCGCCCGGCTTTCCCCGACAATATCCCCGAGATCCGGCGCGAGGGCGACCGCCTCCATCTCAACGGCCTTTATCGCCACGGCTTCCTGATGGCGCCGGTGCTGGCCCTCGATCTCGTCGCGCTCTTGCAAAAGGAAACCGCCGATGCGCATTGATCTCAACGGCGCCCCGGTCGAGACCGGCGCCGCCACCCTCGCCGATCTGATCGCCGAGCGCGGCTTCGACGCCGCCGCGGTCGCGACCGCGCTCGATGGCGCCTTCGTCGCGCGGGGGGCACGCGGGCAGACCCCGCTCACCCCCGGCGCGCGGATCGAGGTGCTTTCGCCGATGCAGGGGGGCTGAGCGATGTTTTACGACACCCCGCTGAGCAGCCGCCTGCTTCTCGGCACCGCGCAATACCCCTCGCCGCAGGTGCTGCGCGACGCGATCGCCGCCTCGGGGGCGGAGGTCATCACCGTCTCGCTGCGCCGCGAGGGGCCCGAGGGCGGCGCCTTCCGCGAGATCCTGCGCGAGAGCGGCTGCCGCCTGCTGCCCAACACCGCGGGCTGCCATTCCGCGCGCGAGGCGATCACCACCGCGCAGATGGCGCGCGAGCTGTTCGGCACCGACTGGATCAAGCTCGAGGTGATCGGCCATGCCGACACGCTGCAACCCGATCCCTTCGCACTGCTCGAAGCCGCCCGCGTCCTCTGCGCCGAGGGGTTCCGCGTCTTCCCCTACACCACCGAAGACCTGATCCTCGGCGAGCGGCTGATCGAGGCGGGCTGCCGCGTGCTGATGCCCTGGGGCGCGCCGATCGGCTCGGGCCAGGGGCTGCGCAACCGCGAGGCGCTGCGCAGCTACCGCGCGCATTTCGCCGGCGTGCCGCTGGTGATCGACGCCGGCATCGGCGCGCCAAGCCAGGCCGCGCAGGCGATGGAGATGGGCTTCGACGCGGTGCTGCTCAACACCGCGGTCGCGCGTGCCACCGACCCGGTCGCGATGGCGCGCGCCTTCGGGCAGGCGGTCGCGGCGGGGCGCGTCGCACATGAGGCCGGGCTGATGCCGCGCCGCGAAATGGCCACGGCCTCGACCCCGGTCTTCGGCATGGCGGTGCTGGCATGATCCGGCTCGATCCCTTCTATCCGATCGTAGGCGATGCGGATCTGCTCGAGACCCTCGTGCCGCTTGGGGTTCGCCTCGTGCAGCTGCGCCTGAAGGACCGGCCCGAGGCGGAGATCCGCGCCCAGATCCTTCGTGCCAAGGCCTGCTGTGCGGCGCATGGCACGCAGCTCGTGGTGAACGATCACTGGCGTCTCGCGCTCGAGGCGGGTTGCGATTTCGTCCATCTCGGGCAGGAAGATCTCGACACCGCCGACATCCCCGCGTTGCGCGCCGCCGGGGTGCGCTTCGGCCTGTCCACCCATGACGAGGCCGAGCTCGACCGCGCGCTCGCCACCCGGCCCGCCTATGTCGCGCTCGGCCCGGTCTGGCCGACGCTCCTGAAGAAAATGAAATGGGGGCCGCAGGGCCTTGCCCGCGTCACCGAATGGAAGCGCCGCGCGGGGGCGGTGCCGCTCGTCGGCATCGGCGGCATCACCCCCGACCGCCTCGGCGCGCTTTTCACTGCCGGCGCCGACAGCGCGGCGGTGGTGACCGACATCGCCACCGCCGCCGACCCGGTCGCGCGCTGCCGCGCCTGGATCGCCGCAACGCGGGAGTTGGCGCGATGAGCCGCTACGCGCGCCAGACCGTGCTGCCCGAGATCGGCGCGCAGGGGCAGGCCCGGCTCGCCGCGGCGCGGGTGATGGTGGTGGGGGCCGGCGGGCTCGGCTCGGCGGTGCTGCCGCTGCTCGCCGGGGCGGGCATCGGCGCACTGCGCCTGATCGACCCCGACATTGTCGCCGAAAGCAACCTGCACCGGCAGACCCTCTTCGAAATGGGCGATCTGGGCCGGCCGAAGGTCGAGGCCGCCGCCGCAGCGCTCTCCCGGCGCAACCCGGATTGCGCCGTCACCACGCGGATCGCCCGGCTCGACCCGCTGATCGCGCGCGCGGAGATCTCGGGCCTCGACCTCGTGATCGACGCCGCCGACACATTCGTGACAAGCTACACGCTCTCCGACATCTGCCAGGCCCGCGGGGTGCCGCTGATCAGCGCCGCGGTACTCGCGCGGCAAGGCCATGTCGGCGGTTTCTGCGGCGGCGCGCCCAGCCTGCGCGCGGTCTTCCCCGATCTGCCGGCACAGGCGGCGAGCTGCGAGAGCGCCGGGGTGATGGGGCCGGTCGTCGCCACGCTCGGCGCGCTGCAGGCGCAGATGGCGCTTGCGGTGCTGCTCAACCTCACGCCCTCCCCGCTCGGCCAGCTCCTGCAGATCGACCTCGCCAGCTGGCGCCTCTCGGGCTTTCGCTTCGACGGCGCGGCGGAACCGGAAGAGCCCGGCCCGCTGATCCTTTCGCCCGGCGAGATCACGCCCGAGGACATCACCGTCGATCTGCGCCGCGGCGAGGCCGCCCCCGACGATCCCGCCGGCCGGCGCGTGGTCTTCCTCTGCCGCAGCGGCCTGCGCGCCTGGCATGCCGCGCGCCAGCTGCAACGCGCGGGGCACGCCCGCGTCGCGATCGTCGGAGAGGGCGCATGAGCGCGCCGCTGCTCCTGATCGGCGGGCTCGATTCGAGCGCCGGCGCCGGGATCCTGCGCGACGCCGCCACCGCTGCGCAGCATGGCGTGCCGTTTCGCACCGTGGTGACCGCCGTCACCGCGCAGACCGACGCGGCGGTGAGCGCGATCCACCCGGTCCCGGCCCCGGTCATCCGCGCCCAGATCGCCGCCGCGGGCGCGGTGGCGGCGATCAAGATCGGCATGCTCGGCACCGCCGCGACGGTCACGGCCGTCGCCGATGCGCTGCCCCCGGTGCCGCTGGTGCTCGACCCGGTGCTGCGCGCCTCCTCCGGGCGGGCGCTGCTCGATCCGCCGGGGCTGCGCCTCTTGATCGGGCGGCTCCTGCCGCGCTGCACGCTCCTCACCCCGAACCTGCCCGAGCTTGCCCTGCTCGGGCGGGCGCTCGGCCTGCCCGAGGGGGGGGCGGAGGCGGAGATCGCCGCGGCGTTGATCGCGGCGGGGGCGCGCAACGTGCTGGTGAAGGGCGGGCATGCCATGACGCCCGAGCGCTGCGAAGACCGCCTCTACCGCGCGACGGGCGCCGTGCTCAGCTTTGCCGGCCCCCGCCACCGGGTCACGCTGCGCGGCACCGGCTGCCAGCTCGCCACCGGCATCGCGGCGGAGATCGCGCTGGGGCGCGCCCTGCCGGAGGCGATCCCCCGGGCGCGCGCCCTCCTCGCGCAGCGCTTCATGGCGGCAGAGGCCGAGACCTCAGCGCAGCCTTGCGCCGCGCCGTGATTTGGCGGCAACTGTCCCTTGTCTGCCGCGCGCCCGCTCCGGGGGCACCGCGGCGCAACGGGAGCCTGCGATGAGCGACGAGACCACGACGAAACCGGCGGGCTGGCACGCGCTGCCGACGGGGATCTGGGCGCTCGGCTTCGTGTCGATGCTGATGGATGTCTCCTCCGAGATGATCCACGCGCTGCTGCCGATCTACCTCACCGCCGGGCTGGGCGCGACCGCGCTCGCCGTCGGCGTGATCGAGGGCATCGCCGAGGCGACGGCGGCGATCACCAAGGTGTTTTCCGGCGCGCTTTCCGACTGGCTCGGACGGCGCAAGGGGCTGGCCGCGCTCGGCTATGGCCTTGCCGCGCTGACGAAACCGGTGTTTCCGCTCGCCACCTCGCTCGGCTGGGTGGTGGCGGCGCGTTTCGTCGACCGCGTCGGCAAGGGCATCCGCGGCGCGCCGCGCGATGCGCTGATCGCCGATCTCACCCCCGAGGGGTTGCGCGGCGCCGCCTTCGGCCTGCGCCAGTCGCTCGACACCATCGGCGCGGTGCTCGGCCCGCTCGCCGCGATCGGGCTGATGGCGCTTTTCGCCGATGATTTCTCGAAGGTGTTCTGGGTCGCGGTGATCCCCGCCTTCCTGTCGCTCGCCCTGATCCTGACCGCGGTGCACGAGCCGCCCCGCCCCGCGGCAAAGCCCGCCCGCGCGCCGCTGTCGCGCGCCGAACTCGCGCAGCTGCCGCGCGCCTTCTGGGTCGCGGTGGGGGTGGCCTCGGTCTTCACCCTCGCCCGGTTCAGCGAGGCCTTCCTGATCCTGCGCGCCTCCGAAGCCGGGCTTGCGACGGCGCTGGTGCCGCTCGTGCTCGTCGGGATGAACGTCGTCTATGCGCTTTCCGCCTATCCCGTGGGCGCGCTTTCCGACCGGATCGGGCGGCGCGGCCTGCTGATCGGCGGGCTCGCGCTGCTGATCCTCGCCGATCTCGTGCTGGCGCTTGGCCCCGGGCTTTGGGGCGCGGGGATCGGCGTGCTGATCTGGGGGCTGCACATGGGGGCGACGCAGGGGCTGCTCTCGGCGCTCGTCGCCGATACCGCGCCGCCCTCGCTGCGCGGCACGGCCTTCGGCCTTTACAACCTCGTCACCGGGGTCGCGCTGCTGCTGGCGAGCGTGATCGCCGGTGCGCTCTGGCAACAGATCGGCGCGCAGGCGACCTTCCTCGCCGGTGCGATCTTCGCGGCGCTGGCGCTGTTCGGCGTGCCGCTGCTCGGCCCGCGCAAGCCGCGCCCGGGGGGCGATGACGCCTGATCCCGGGCGCGGCGTAACTCAGTCGACGATCGTCGCCTCGGTCGCGGCGCGGAGGTCTTCCTCGGTCACGCCGGGGGCGGTCTCGACGATGTGCAGCCCCTTGTGACCGACGTCGAAGACACCGAGATTGGTGATGATCCGATCCACCACCCCCTTGCCGGTGAGCGGCAAGGTGCATTCCTTCAAGACCTTGCTCTCGCCGTGTTTCGAGGTGTGATCCATCACCACCACCACGCGCTTGACGCCGGCGACGAGGTCCATCGCCCCGCCCATCCCCTTCACCAGCTTGCCGGGGATCATCCAGTTCGCGAGATCGCCCTTTTCGCTGACCTCCATCGCGCCAAGGATCGCCATCGCGATCTTGCCGCCGCGGATCATGCCGAAGCTCGTGGCGCTGTCGAAATAAGCGGTCTGCGGCAGCTCCGTGATCGTCTGCTTGCCGGCGTTGATGAGGTCGGGATCCTCCTCCCCCTCATAGGGAAACGGCCCCATGCCGAGCATGCCGTTTTCCGATTGCAGCGTCACGTTCACGCCTTCGGGGATGAAGTTCGGCACCAGCGTCGGGATCCCGATCCCGAGGTTCACATAGGTGCCGTCATGCAGCTCGAGCGCGGCGCGTGCCGCCATCTGGTTGCGATCCCAGCCCGCCATCATGCGACCTCCCGCTTGCGCGTGGTGCGCTGTTCGATCCGCTTCTCGTGGCTGCCCTGGATCAGGCGATGCACATAGATCCCGGGCAGATGGATCAGATCGGGGTCGAGCGAGCCGGTCGGCACGATCTCCTCGACCTCCATCACGCAGATCTTGCCGCACATCGCGGCGGGCGGATTGAAGTTGCGCGCGGTCTTGCGGAAGATCGCGTTGCCGCTTTCATCCGCCTTCCAGGCCTTGACGATCGAGACATCGGCGACGATGCCGCGCTCGAGAACGTAGGTCTGACCGTCGAATTCCTTCAGCTCCTTGCCCTCGGCCACCACCGTACCGACGCCGGTTTTCGTGTAGAACCCGGGAATGCCCGCGCCGCCCGCGCGCATGCGCTCGGCGAGCGTCCCCTGCGGGTTGAATTCGAGCTCGAGCTCGCCCGAGAGATACTGCCGCATGAATTCCGCGTTCTCGCCGACATAGGAGGAGATCATCTTGCGGATCTGCCGCGTGTCGAGCAGCTTGCCGAGGCCGAAACCATCCACGCCGCAGTTGTTCGAGGCGATGGTGATGTCCTTCACGCCGCTTTCGACCATCGCGTCGATCAAGAGTTCCGGGATACCGCAAAGGCCAAAGCCGCCCGCCGCGATCATCATCCCGTCAAACAGCAGCCCGTCGAGCGCCTCCGCCGCAGAACCGTAGATCTTGCCCCTCTGGACCCTTGTTTGCGTCACGCTTTTCCTCCTCTTTTCCTGTCCCAGGCCGGGGGGATCCCCGCCTGCGCGCGGTGATTGGCCACCGCGCGACGTGAAACCTCGATGCCGCGCGCGGCGAGCGCTTCGGTGAGCGCGCGATCGCTGAGCGGTGCCTCGGGCGGCTCCGCGGCGATCAGCTCGGCGAGCACGGCACGCACCGCCATGGCCGGCGTGGCGCCGCCGCGCGATCCGGTACGGGCGAAGAACGCCTCCATCGGCAGCATGCCGCGCGGCGTCTGCACCAGAAGCCCGTTGCGCAGCCGGCTGATCGTGCTGTCGTGATAGCCGAGCGCGCGCGCGACATCGGTGCAGGTGAGCGGTACCAGCGCCGCAGGCCCGCTTTCGAGAAACGCCTGCTGCCGCGCCACGACATGGCCCGCCACCTCGAGCAGCATCTGGTTGCGGCGCGACAGCGTGCGGTCGATCCATTTCGCCGCGGCGATCTGGCCGCGGGCGGCGCCGTCACCACGCACGGTGATCTTCGGCAGCGTCTCGCGGTTGAGCGCGACCTGCAAATGCCCCTCCGGATCGCGCGTGACGATCAGATCGGGGGCGCGGCGCAGTTCGGGCGCGTCGCCGAAATGCGTGCCGGGCTTCGGGTCGAGCCGGCGCAGCTGCGCGACCATCGCGGCCAGCTGCGGCGCATCGACACCGCAGCGCTGCGCCAGCGTGCCCGCCTCGCCGCGCGCGAGCAGCGGCAGATTGTCGAGCAGGCGCCGCATCGGATCGCTCAGCGCCTCCTGATCGGCGAGCTGCAGTGCAAGGCATTCGGCGAGCGAGCGCGCGAAAAGCCCCGCCGGCTCCATCTGCTGCAATCGCGCGAGCACCCGCTCCGCCTCCGCCGGCGAACAGGCCGCGCGCGTGGCCAGCGACTCGAGCGGTGCGCCAAGCCAGCCGCTCGGCTCGAGCGCCTCGGCAATGACCGCCGCAATCGCCGCCTCGCGCGGGGCGCGGAACAGAAGCCCGATCTGTTCGGCGACATGGGCGTGCAGCCCGGGCGCGGGCGCGGCAAACCGCTCGGCCGCGTCGCCATCGCCGCCCGCCTGCGCGCGCCAATGGGGCAGCGCACGCCCGGGGCGCGGCGCGGCCTCGGGCTCGGGCAGTTCGACCTGCAGGGCGGGGTTTTCCGCCGCCGCGGCGACGAGCATGCCGCAGATCGCAGCATTGTCCATCTGCAGATAGTCGAGCGCCTGCCGCATCACCTGCGACATCTGCACCGCCATCTTCTGACCGAGCCGCAGGCCCGTCATTGCGCGCATTCGCTCGCCCTCCCCCGGCGAGAGTAGCCTGCGCCCCCGCCGGCGCAACACCCGGGATCAGCCATGGCGACGGGCCCCGCCGAGAAAGCGCGGCTGGATCACGAAGGCCTCGGAAGCGAGCCCGGCCCGCGGCGTCAGCGGCATCCGCTCGGACAGCCAGCTGCGCGTCGGCAGGCCGGGGCAGATGGCACTGCGGCGCAGCGCCTCGCGATCGCCCGGGATCGCGGCGAGACGCGCGCGGATCCCGGCCTCGTCCGCGGCGCCCAGATCCTCGCCGATGAAGACGAGCCGGCCGTGGCGATCGGCCAGCGCGCCGCTGCCCGGCCAGGCCGGCAGGCGCACCGGCAGGCAGGCGGTGCCGTCGACGCATTGCACCACGACCGGCACCTCAAGCCCGGGCACCGCGATCAGCCCCTTTACCCGCAAAAGCCGCCCGGCCCAGTCCGAGAGGATCTGCCCGAGCGCAAGGGAAAACCCGCGCCAGCCCGGCGCCTCGGGGAATTCGACGACAAAGCTGCGCACGCGGCCGGAATGGGAGGGTTCATGCGCGGGCGCGCCGCCGAACGTCGCGGCGAAGGGCCCGGGCGCCGGCGCGCGCAGGCTTGCGGTGCCGAGCCAGTCGCCGAGATCCGTGGGCGCCGCCTCGGTCGAATAGAGACCGGCGCCGAAGATCGCGTCGGGCTCCGCCGCGCCCGCGCGCAGCACGACCTGCGGCGCGGAGGGGTTGAGTTCGGCCAGCGCGCGGGCGACGGCGGCAGTTTCCACCTGACCGGCCAGTTCGGATTTCGTCAAAAGCAGACGATCGGCGAGGCTCACCTGCACCCGCGCCTCGCGGTGACGCGGCAGCTGCGCGCGGGCGCGTTCGCAATCGACCACGGTCAGCACCCCGTCGCAGCGAAACCGCGCCGAGACCAGACGATCCTCCATCAGAGCGCGCAGCACCGGCGCGGGATCGGCAAGGCCCGTCGTCTCGATCAGCACCCGCGTCACCGGCGCGATCTCGCGGCGCGAGACGCGCTCGTGCAGGCGCATCAGCGCGCGCATCAGATCGCCCTGAACGGTGCAGCACAGGCAGCCCGAATCAAGGATCACGAGGCTTTCGTCGATTCGCTCGACGAGGTGGTGGTCGATGCCGATCTCGCCCAGCTCGTTGATGAAAACCGCCGTTCCGGCCATCTCCGGCCGCGCCGTCAGCGCGTTCAGAAGCGTGGTTTTCCCCGCACCGAGAAAGCCGGTGAGCACCGTCACCGGCACCCGGCCGACCGGTTTTTCTGCAACCGCAAAGGGTGCGAAACGCGCCTTTTCCATGTTTTCTCCTCCCTCTCCGAAGAAGAAGGGAAGCAGGTTTCTTGCCAATCGCGGAAGCCGCAAGGAAGCCGGGCGCTTATCGCTCCGGGGGCGAGATGCGACCGCGGAATGACGACCGGAAACCGGACGCTCCCATCGCGCAGGGCGTCCGGCTTCAGGACGCAGTGGCGAGCAGAGCCCGTGGCTCCCGGGGCTCGCCCCCCCCCGCGCGGTTTCCGCAGCGCAGCGTCGTCGGGGGCCGGCATGGGTGCTCCGCACGAAACCGCGCGATGCGCGGAAAATGCTCTTTTTCAAAGGAATTTCCCCTTTTCCGCGGGGGAATGCTAAAGTGCCCGGGAGGAAAGGGGCCGGCCCGGAAACGGGCCCCCGCTGCGGATGCCTCGGGGAGGAGGCAGCAGCGCGGCTGGTCGGCAGACCGCCCCGAGGGAGGAGATTCGAGATGCCCCAGACGATTCTGCGTCAGCGCTTTGCCTTCCCCGAGAACGATCGCCAGATCATGACCTCGTGGGAACGGTTCATGGACGGGCAACAGCCCGGCACCGATGCGCTGCGCCGGCTGATCGACGACTCGTGGCGGCGCTGCCACGGTGCGGTCGATCCGGCGCGCAACCGCGCCCCCACGCCGATGATCGGCGATGCGCTGCACGAGCTGCTCGCCGACAGCGAAGATCTGATGCAGGCCGGGGCGCCGGTGATCGCCTCGGCGCGCGACTTCCTGTTCGAGACCGGCACGGTGATGGTGCTGACCGACGCCGGCGGCAAGGTGCTGCGCGTCGAAGGCGACAATTCGCTGCGCGACCCGACCGAGGATATCCACCTGATGCCCGGCGGCGACTGGAGCGAGGCCGCCTTCGGCACCAATGCGATCGGCACCACGCTGCAGATCGGCCAACCGATCCAGATCCATTCCGCCGAGCACTACTGCACCGGGACGAAGCGCTGGTCCTGCTCGGCCAGCGTGATCCGCGATCCGCTCAGCGGCACGATCCTCGGCGCGATCGACATCTCCGGCCTGAACGAAAGCTACAGCCGCCACAGCCTGGCGCTGGCGATCGCCGCCGCCGGGCGGATCGAGAACCGCCTCGCCCAGCGCGAACTGAAGCTGCGCTACCAGCTGCTCGACCAGTGCTTCGAACGGCTGAGCGGCCCGGGGCGCGACGGGCTGATCGTCTTCGACCGCTCCGGCCGGGCGATCAAGACGAACGATCGCGCCGCGGCGCTGATGGCCGAGCTTGCCAAGACCCGCGGCGCGGCCGACCCGGCGCTGCGCGATCTGGCGCTGCCCTGGAAGAAGGGGCGCATCGCCCCCGAGAACATGCCCGACTGGATGGACCGCGACTGGATCGAGCCGGTTCATCAGGATGGCGAGCGGCTTGGCGCGGTGCTGGTGCTGCCCGACCGCTCCGCGACGGTGCGGCGCGCGGGGCTGCGCAATGTGAATGCCGTGCCGGCGGCGGGCGATCCGTTCGACCGGCTCTCCGGTTCGGCGCCGGCCTATCGCGAGGCGATCCGCCGCGCGCGGCTCCTGTCGAAAAGCCCGGCGCCGGTGCTGCTTCTGGGGGAGACCGGCGTCGGCAAGGACGCCTTCGCCCAGGCGCTGCACGCCGCCGGGCCGCGGGCGACCGGCCCCTTCGTTGCGGTGAACTGCGGCGGCTTCTCGCGCGAGCTGTTGACCTCGGAGCTTTTCGGCTATGCCGACGGCGCCTTCACCGGGGCGCGGCGCGGCGGCATGACCGGCAAGATCGAGGCGGCCGATGGCGGCACGCTCTTCCTCGACGAGATCGGCGAGATGCCGCTCGATCTGCAGCCGCATCTGCTGCGCGTGCTGGAATCGGGCGAAGTGTTCCGCATCGGCGAGAACCAGCCGCGCAAGGTGAAGCTGCGCCTGATCACCGCGACCAACCGCGATCTGAAGGCCGAGGTCAGCGCGGGGCGGTTCCGGCTCGATCTGTTCTATCGCATCGCGGTGACCTCGCTGAACCTGCCCGCGCTGCGCGAGCGGATGCCGGATCTTCCCGAGCTGAGCGCGCATCTGCTCGCGCAGATCGCCGCGCGCTACGAGATGCCCGCGCCCGCGATCGCGCCGGCGGTGCTCGAGGCCTTCGCGCGGCATGACTGGCCCGGCAACATCCGCGAGCTGCGCAACGTGCTCGAGAGCCTCTTCCTCGAGAGCGAGGGCGGGATGCTGCAGCCCGGGGCACTGCCTGCGGAGCTGCGGCGCGACGCGCCGGGGGGCGCCCTGCCCGAGGGGCTTACCCCGCTCGAACGGGTCGAACGCGACGCGATCGCCGCGGCGATCCGGCGCCAGCAGGGCAACCTGACCTCCGCCGCGCGCGACCTCGGCATCGCCAAGAGCACGCTTTATGTGCGGCTCGACAAGCTCGGCCTCAAGGAGCAGATCGCCCAGCTGCGCGAGCGCTGAACCAGAAACGAAACGGCACCCGGGGGGAACCGGGTGCCGTTCCTGCCGCAGGCGATGTCCCCGGAGGAGGCGACGGGCCGCGGCATGTGTCTGCGCGGTGGCTCAGGCCGGCGTGGTCTCGCGCAACCGCGCGACCGCGTCGAGCACCGCCTCGGGCGCGTGGAGGGGCGGGATCTCGGCGAAGAGGAACTGCGCCGCGCCAACCGCGGGCAGCGCTGCGCCGGCGAAAAGCGCGGCGCTCACGTCGCGCCCGGTCGCCGCCGGATCGGGGCCGATCACCGCGTCGAAGCCCCCCTGCCCCGGCGCCACGCCGCGCCCGACCACCGCCCAGCGGTAATGCCGCGCCGCGTTCAGGATCGGCGCGTAACGATCGGCCGGACCGGGCGCATCGCCCTCTTCGAGCAGCACCCCGCCCACCGGCCGGTTCGCGACGCAGCGGATGAAATCGGCCATGTACATCGCCGCATCCTCCACCGCGTCCTCGTCGACTTCGGCGTCGCGCCCGGCGGCGATCTGCGCCTCGGCGAGCCAGGCCCCCGGCGCCGGCATCGCGAGCACGAGCGGCACCTGCCCCTGCAGATGCGCCCCCACCGCCGCCGTCACCTCGTCGAGCAGGGCCCGCGGCCCCTCCTCCTCGAGCATCCGGCGCAGGGGAAAGGTCGCGCGTTTCTTCGCGCCCATCTCGATGGCAAGCGCGGGATGGCGCGCCCGCCAGGAGCGGAACAGATCGCCGACGTCGATCACCGCCACATCGCCGCGCAAAAGCCCGCGCGCCTGGGTGAACCACGAGAGGTATTTCGCCGCGCCCTCGGCCCAGGGATCGCCCCCGACGCCCAGCAGAAGCCGCCGGGCATAGCCCGACGACTCCAGCCAGACCCGCAGCGCCTTCGTGCCCGAAGCTCCGGGCGGATCTTCTGCGAGAGACTGGCTCATTGCTTCTCGTCCCCCATCGCACCGGCCGCGACCAGACGCGCTTCGAGCTCGGCGATGCGCACATCCTTCGGGTGGATCATGTAGTTCGGCTTCGGCTCGTCGCCGCGGCGGGTCTTGTCGGGCGCGCCCATGTAGAGCGTCTCGACATCGTCGCCCCAGCAGCCGAAATAGGGCAGATGGGCCGGCGGCTTGGGCCGGTTCCAGCCCTTGACGAACTCGGCATAGGGCACCGAGCGGGCGATGCGCGCCTTGCGCTCCTCTGCACGGGCCTTCTCTGTCGCGTCGAAGTCGATCGCAAGCGTCGCCGGATCGAAGACCACCTTGTAGAGCCGCCCCGCCACTTCGGGCGACATCAGCCCTTCCTCGATGTCCTTCACCACGCCCACCGGGTCGCGTTCGAGCAGGTCGCCATAGCCCGCACCCGCGCCCTGGCTGATCATGTAGAGCTCGCCCCGCTTCGAGATGTCGAAGCCCATGCCCATGTGATGGGTGGTGTAGCGCGCGCCCTCGAAGGGCTGCTCGTTCATGATCTCCTCGATCGAGTGGCGGAACTTCTCCGGCTCGTTCAGCAAGATGTCATAGACGTCGACGCCCTGCACCTTCGAGAGCGGATAGGTGCCGCAGGCATAGCCGCCGAAGAGGCCCTGGATCGGCGGGATCTTCGCCCCCTGAGCCGTGGTCATGAAGCCCCACTGCTCGCTGTCCTTCGTCGCCACCATCATCGTGTAGCCCTGACCGCCGCGATACTTGCCCGGCGCGATCGCGTCGCGCGTCATCTTCTTCGAGACGAGCTGCAGGAAGGGCACGTCTTCCTCGTTCACCTCCTGCTCGCCGATATCGGCCATGGTGGCGAAGATCGGCGCCAGCGCATGTTCGCCATCGCGGTTCGAGGTCGCCCCCGCGCCCATGCCGTTCAGGTCGGCGCAGAGATTGCCGAGCGTCTCGCCATGCTGGCTGACCCCACCCCAGATGAAGGTGTTGATCATGTTGAAGGTGGGCGCATGGACCTTGGTGTATTTCTCCGGGCAGGAGTAGAGGAACTTCGCCACCGCATGCTGCCCCGCGGTGAAGCCGGTGAAGATCGACATCAGCGACTGAGAGTTCGGCGCATCATAGGAGCAGTTCAGGATCGAATGCGGATCGGTGATCACCTCGATCGGCGCCATCGCCGCCTGACCGCGCGGCAGGTCGGGCCAGATGTAGCACAGGAAGAGCTGCGACAGCATCCCCTTGAGCCCGCCGAGGATGGTGTTCGTCGCGCGGTTGGTAAACTCGGGCGACGAGCCGCGGAAGTCGAAGGTCAGTTGATCGCCCTTCTTCGTCAGCGTGCAGTTCACCTTGACCACGCAGTTCTCGCGCAGGGTCGAGTCCTGAATGATATAGGTACGCACCGACATGTCGGGCCATTCCGAGATCCGGCGCTTCACCTCGGTGCGCACGTCTTCCATGGTCAGCCGCAGGGTCGAGATCAGCGCATCGGCGCCGTCGGTCTTCAGCGTTTCCTCGATGCGCTGCTTGATGCGCAGGCAGGCGAAAAGCTTCACCTTCATGTCCTCGAGCTGCAGCTTCGGCTCGCGCACCGAATTCTGCAGGAAGGTCAGCAGATCGCGCTTGATCTGATAGTTCTCGACCACTTTGAAGGGCGACATCTTGAGCCCCTCGTCCGAGGGGCTTTCGGCCATCGAGGGCATGCCGCCCGGCTCGATCGCGCCATTCTCGCCCTCGTGCACGGTGGAGGCGACCCAGCACACCAGCCGCCCCTCGTGGAAGATCGGCAGGATCATCGACTGGTCGGTGTTGTGCACGTTGCCATAGCGGCTGTCGTTGTGGATGAAGCCGTCGCCCTCGCGCACGCCCACGGTGGGCTCGTTGATCCAGTTCTTGACGATGAACTTGATCGGGTGGTGCACCACCGACGAGAACAGCAGCACGCCGCCCGCCGAGGCGATCGCGAGGTCGCCCGAGGCCGAGTAGATGCCGGTGATGACATCGCCCCATTTCGCACCCGGCGCCGCGCCCATCTGCTCGACCATCTCGTAGCCCTCGTCGCAGCCGGCCTGCAGCCGGTCGCGGATCTTGGCGACGGTGTGGTTGTCGGGCACGTTGGCGATCGCCTGCTCCTCGTCGGGCGTGCGCTTCATCAGGTCGTGGTTTTGCATGATCTCGGGATCGGGACCGAGGAACAGCGTGGTATCCTCGAGAAACTTCTTGATCAGCTTCATGTCTTCGGCAGAGGGCGCCGGCCCCCCGGTGGTCAGGTCTTTCATGGGAACTCCTCCTGTTGGGATGGGCCCCGGCGCTCCTCTCGCCGGGGCTCGCGTGTCAGTGCTTGGTGACCGGGGCCTCGTTGCGCAGGAACCAGGTCGCGCCCTGTTTCGCGGCGACCAGCGTCCAGCCCGGGTTGACGAGGAAGGTCGTCACCTCCGAAGCGACGATCGCCGGCCCCTCGATCTCGACGCCGGGCTCCAGATCCTTGCGCGCCCAGACCGGGGTCTCGAAGGCCTGATCGAAGCCGACGAAATGGCAGGTGCGGTGCCCGCTCGGCGCCGGGGGGGCGGTGCGCTCGGGCTTCGCCAGCGGCTTGATGTTCTGGAACTGCACCGTCTCGTGGCGGCGATAGCTCGACACGCGGATGGTGTTGATCCGGATCCCCGCCTCGGGCGCCTGGCTGCCCTCGCCGAAGCGCTTGCCGTAGTCGGTCGAGAACTGGTCGATCACCTGCAGCACGTCGCTCGGGCTGCTCAGCTCGTGGATCGGGATCACCGCCGTGGTCTGCACCAGCTGGTTGCCATAGCGCATGTCGAGTTCCAGATCGTGCTGGATCTGGTCGGCCGGCACGCCCTGGCGCAGCAGATCCTGACGACCGCGTTCCTTCAGCTCGGCGACGATGCCGTTGAACCGCTCGTAATCGCTGAAGATCCGCCGCGTGTTGCTGTCGTAAAGCACCATGTAGAGCGACTTCTCGTGGATGTGGAGCTGGTGCATGTTGCCCGCCCCCACCGCCGAGAAGACCGAGCTGAGCGGCGGCGCCAGGATCTTGTCGATCGCCAGATTCTGCGCGATGCCGCAGCAATGCAGCGGCCCGTTGCCGCCATAGGCGAGCATGGTGAAGTCCGTCGGATCATAGCCGCGCGCGCGCAGCTCGGTGAAAAGACCGTTCGCCATATTGGCGTCGACCTTCTCGCGGATCAGCTTCGCCGCCTCGATCACGGTGACGTCGAGATCGTCGCAAAGCGCATCCTCGACCGCCGCCTTCGCCCGGCGCGGGTTGAGCGGGATCGAGCCGCCGGCGTAGTTCTCGGCGTCGAGATAGCCGAGCAGAAGGTCGGCGTCGGTCACCGTGGGCTTCATGCCGCCGCGGTCGTAGCAGGCCGGCCCCGGGTCGGACCCGGCGCTTTCGGGACCGCATTTGACCGTCTTGTACATCCGGTCATAGGAGGCGACCGAGCCGCCGCCCGCGCCCAGCGTCACCAGGTGGACCATCGGCACCGAGACCAGCCAGCGGTCGATGACCGGGTTGAAGTCATAGTGCTTGATGCCGCCCTCGACGACGATGCCGATGTCGTAGGAGGTGCCGCCCATGTCGGTCGCCACGACATTGCCAAGCTCGGCCTGCAGCGACAGGTGCTCCGAGGCGCCGATGCCCGAGACCGGGCCCGAGTGGATCGTCTGCAGCGCGTCGGTCGAGTTCAGCTGCGCCATGCCGCCCGAGTTGTGGATCACCAGCATCGGCTTTTCGTAATTGTGCACGCGCAGGTTCTGCTCGAGCGCGGAAAGCGCGTGATACATCGTCGAATGCAGGTAGCCGTCGACGATCGCCGAGGTGGCGCGGACATATTCGCCCTTCCGCCCCGCGACCTGGTGCGACAGGATCACCGGGATCGCGCCGAGCAGATGCGAGGGATATTCCTCGAGCACGATCTCCTCGATGCGCTGCTCGTGGGCGGGGTTCACCACCGAGTTCACCAGCGCGACGACGATGATCTGCGCGCCGCGGTCGACCAGTTCGCGCAGCTGGCGGCGGACGTCTTCCTCATCAAGGCCCATCACCAGCTTGCCCTCGAAGTCGAGCCGCTCGCGGATGCCGCGGATCATATGCGCCTCGACCAGCGGGTCGGGACGCTGGGCGTTCGGCAGATCCTGCTTGCCCATGTCGTCCAGCCCCTCGCCATAGCCACGCGCGCGGCTGAGCGGCACGGTGGCCTCATAGCCCGCGGTGACCAGCATGCCGATCTTCGGCCCCTTGTGCTCGATCAGCGCATTGGTGCCGAGCGTGGTGGCATAGCGCACCGAGTCCACCTGCTGCAGGATGTCCTCGAGTTCGAGATCGAGAACCTTGCAGGCCTTGCCTAGGGCCTCGTTGAAGCCCATCGCGAGGTTGTGGTGCGTGGTCAGTGCCTTGGTCTCGATATAGCGCCCACCCCAGACGACGAAGCAGTCGGTGAAGGTGCCGCCGATATCAACGGAAACGCGTTTCATGCTCTCTCCCTGTGTATTGGATCCGGGGGCTGCCCTCCTCCGGCAGCCGGTCCCGGCGATGGTTGTGCCCCCCGCGCGCGCCGCGGAGGGCGGCGTCGATCAATGCGCGTGGCCGCGCCCGGGCACCACGGCGGGGCCGGCGTCGGGCAGCATCTCCGGGCCGCGGGCCGCCCATTGCGCCTTCAGCGCGGGCACGTCGACCTGCATGTCCCACAGCGGCGGATGGCCCGGGATCGCGTATTCGGTCTCGACCTGGGTGCCGCATTTCGGGCAGCAGAATTCGAGGATGCGCACCCATTCCGGATCGGGCGCGAAGGTATAGCGATACTTCGCCGGGTCGATCACCGGCGGGTGGATCTCCTGCGGGTTGCGGTCATGGACCAGCAGCCCTTCCTTGTAGTTGCCCTCCGCCGGCGCGATCACGTGATCGCAGACGCGGCATTCCCATTTCTCGGTCTCGAGGTCGATGCGCAGGTATTCGGTCATCGGCACTTTCATCGTCATGGCTTATTCCTCCCGGTCCAGAATGACGTCGCCCGCTTCCGAGACGGTGAGGATCCACCCCGCCGGAATGAGCGCCGTGAAGTAATCCTCCTCGAGGATCGCGGGCCCCTGGGCCCAGTCGCCCGCGGCCATGCCGCCCAACCGGTAGACCGGCAGATCGGCGCGGCCCTGGCCTGCCACAAGCACGCTGCGGCGCGCCGCGGCCTCGGCGCGGGTCTTGCGGGTCACCGCCACATGGCGGCTGTCGCCGTGGCGCAGGCTCTTCGTCGCGACGAGCTCGAGCTCGACCGCTCCGGCCTGCGCAAAATCGGTGGGGAAACCCTCGCCCTCGGCCAGTTCGTGCACGACCTCGCCCTCGGCGGTCTCGGTCACGAGCCGCGCGGCGATCGCGTAGCTGCCCGGTTCGAACCCCTCCGCGAACATGTCGCGCGAGGCCTTCTGCATCAGCGTCTCGCGCGCCGCGGAAAGCGCCGCGGTGGTGTTTTCGGGCAGGGTCACGGTGTAGCGCTGCGACACGTCGCAGGAGCCGATGCCATAGGCGGAGAACACCGCCGCCATCGCCGGCATCGCCACGCGCTTGATCCCCGCCTTTTCCGCCACGCCACAGGCCAGCAGCGGCCCGGCGCCGCCAAAGGCCATCATCACCGTGTCGGGCGAGATTTTCGTGAAACGGTGCAGCTCGGCCGCGACCTTCGCCTCGAAAGCGTCGGCCATCATCGCCACCGCGGTCTCGAGATCGACCCCGAGCGGATCGGCGATATTGGTGCGGATCGCCGCCTCCGCGCGGGCCGCGTCAAGCCCCATGCCGCCGCCGAAATAGGAGGCCGGATCGAAGAGACCGGCGAGCAGGCTCGCATCGGTGATCGTCGCTTCCTTGCCGCCGCGGCCGAAACAGGCCGGGCCGGGCAGCGCGCCCACGCTTTCCGGGCCGATCACGATCTTGCCGTCCTTCACCTTGAAAATCGAGCTGCCGCCGGCGCCGGCCGAGATGATCTCGCACAGCGGGAAGGAGACCGAGATCCCCTCGACATGGCCGCGGCGGATCTCGGCGACCTTGCCCTCGGTACATTGGCCGATGTCGGTGGTGGTGCCGCCGACGTCGATCGAGACCGCATCGCGGAAGCCATAAAGCGCGGAGAAGGCCTTCACCCCCTCCATGCCGCCGCGCGGACCGGAGGAATAGGTCTTGATCGCCACCGTCTTCGCCACGCGCGAGGCATCGCCGTCATTGCGGAAGATCAGGAGCGGGTTCTTCGTGCGGTATTCGCGCAGCCGGTTCTCGGCCTGGTAGAGGAAGGCCTCCATCGAGGGGTGCAGGAAGGAGTTGATCAGCGCCGACCAGGCGCGGCGATCGGAGTTGCGGTCGACGGTGAGGTCGGAGGCGTAAAGCACCGGCACCGCGCCCAGCAGGTGACGGGGATATTTGCGCAGCACCACCGCCTTCACCCGCTCCTCGGCCTTGAGGAACCCCTCGCCGGTGAAGCAGATCACCAGACGGTTCGCGCCGGCGGCGGTGAGCTGGTTGATCGTGCGCACGATCTCGACCTCGCCATCGGTGCCGTCGAGCGCGGCCGGATCGACGAAGCCGACGCGATCGCCGACGAGCGCGGCCCAGACCTCGGGGTCATGGGTGGCGAGCTGCGCGGGCAGATCCTCGGCGCCCTTCGCCAGGATCAGGCCAAGCTTCGGCCCCTTGCGCTCGCAGATCGCGTTGGTGCCCTGCGTCGTCGAATAGCGGATCAGGTCGACTTCCTCGAGCAACCGCTTCACATCGGCCGCGCCATAGACGACCTCGGAGGCCTTCTGCAGCCCCTCGAAGAAGCATTTCGACAGATCGTAGGGCGTGGTCAGAACCTTGGTCTTGGTCACGCCGTCGTCCGACATGATGCAGACGTCGGTGAGAGTCCCGCCGTTATCAATGTTAATCTGAAATGCCATTGCGCATTTCTCCTCCCATACCTGTTGCGACGGCGCCTCCTGCGCGCCGGGGCCTCGGCAGATGCGGGACGGGCTCCTCCCCCTCCACGCGCCGATGAACCTGTGAGGGAAGGAAGCAGGAATGATGCCAGCTCTCCGGATGCCGGCGGAAAACTTTCAATTTATTGTTTTTAAATGGTTTTTTTCGGGTTCCCGGATCCGCTTCCGGGGCGACCATCCGGCATCCGGACGCCGTCCGCCGTGGCGACGGACGGCGTCCGAGCGCAGAGGCGGACAGGCGAAACACGCGGCGCGGGGTCCCCCCGGCCGCGGCAAAGATGGTGCGGGTGCAGTTCGCCCGAAGGTCAGGTCAGGGCAGAGCCGCCCAGAACGTCGGCGATCATCGCGGCATGATGCGCGGTATCCGGCGCAGGCCCGGCCGCGAGACTGTCGAGCGCCGCCTGCGCCACCTCGGGCGGCAGCAGATCGCGCCGCGCCTCGATCAGCGCGCGCAAGAATTCGGGCGTGAACTCGGGATGCGGCTGCAGCGTCAGGACGTGATCGCCATAGGCGAGCGCCGCATGGCGGCAGAACGGCGTCGCGGCGATCGTGCGCGCGCCCTCGGGCGGCGTGACCACCTGATCGCGGTGCCAGGCGAGCAGCCGATCCTGCGCCCCCGCCCCGGTGTCATAATCGACCGCGCCGACGCTCCAGCCGCCGGCAAAGCGCTCGACCTTGCCGCCCAGCGCCTGCGCCACCAGCTGGTGGCCGAAGCAGATCCCGACGAGCGGCACCCGCGCGGCGACGATCGCGCGCACGAGATCCTCGAGCGGCGCGATCCAGGGGTGATCCTCGTAAACGCCGAAACGCGAGCCGGTGATGATCCAGCCATCCGCCGCCGCAGGCCCAGGCGGCAGCACGCTGTCGAGCACCGCCCAGGTCTCGAAGGTGAAGCCCCGCCCCGCCAGCAACCGGCGGAAGAAGGCGTCGTAATCGCCGAATTCCGCGCGCAACTCGTCCGGCGCGCGGCCGGTCTGCAAGATACCGATTTTCATGAAATCCTCCGCATCACGCGCGGGCCGGGGCTGCCCCCGACCCGCCGGTTTTCAGCGCGCCTGCGCGGCGGCGCGGCGCATCTGCCAGCTGGCCAGCACGATCACCACCGAGATCGCGGCGATCACCAGCGTGGCAAGCGCGTTCACCTCGGGGCTGACGCCCAGCCGCACCTTCGAGAAGATCACCATCGGCAGGGTCGAGGCCCCGGGTCCGGTGACGAAGGCCGAAACGACGAGGTCGTCGAGGCTGATGGTGAAGACGAGGAGCCAGGACGAGATCAGCGCCGGCGCGAGCGCAGGCAGGGTGACGTCGAAGAACACCCGGAGCGGACGCGCGCCGAGATCGAGCGCCGCTTCCTCGACCGAGCGGTCGAGCGCGCTCATCCGCGAGCCGAGCACCACGGTGGCATAGGCCGCGCCGAAGGTCGCATGCGCGATCACCAGCGTGTCGACGCCCCGCCCCGCGGGCCAGCCGAAAAGCCCTTCGAGCGCCACGAACAGAAGCAGCATCGAGAGGCCGGTGATCACCTCGGGCATGACGAGCGGCGCCGTCACCGCCCCGCTCAGCAGCATCCGGAAGCGGAAGCGGCCGAAACGCGCCAGCGCATAGGAGGCGAGCGTGCCGATCACCGTGGCGAGCGTCGCCGACATCACCGCGACGCGCAGACTGATCCAGGCGGCATCGAGGATCTGCTGATCCTCGAGCAGCGCGGCATACCATTTCGTCGAGAAGCCGCCCCAGACGGTCACCAGCTTCGACTCGTTGAAGCTGAAGACGACGAGCGAGAGGATCGGCGCGTAGAGGAAGACGAAACCGAAGATCGCGACGAGGCGCAGAGAGACAGAGCGACGCATCAGGTGTTCTCCTCCTTTTCCGACTGGGTGCGCTGCAAGAGGCCAATCGGCAGCACCAGCACCACGAGCATCACGATCGCCACCGCCGAGGCCACCGGCCAGTCGCGGTTGGAGAAGAACTCGTTCCAGAGCACCGAGCCGATCATCAGCGTCTTCGGCCCGCCGAGCAGCGCGGGGATCACAAACTCGCCCACCGCCGGGATGAAGACGAGCAGCGCGCCGGCGACGATCCCGGGCAGCGACAGCGGCAGCGTCACGGTCAGGAAGGTGACGAAGGGCCGCGCGCCGAGATCGGCCGAGGCCTCGAGCAGCGCCTCGTCGAGCTTCACCAGCGTCGAATAGAGCGGCAGGATCATGAAGGGCAAATAGCTGTAGACGATGCCGAGATAGACCGCGAAATCGGTCTGCAGGATCACCAGCGGTTCGTGGATGATCCCGGTCGCCATCAGCAGACCGTTGAGCAGCCCGTTGCCCTTGAGGATCCCGATCCAGGCGTAGACGCGCAGCAGGAACGAGGTCCAGAACGGCAGCACCACCAGCATCAGCAGGATGTTGCGCCGGTTCACCGGGGCGCGGGCGATCACATAGGCCATCGGATAGCCGATGAGCAGCGTGACGACGGTCGAGACCGCCGCCATCTTCAGCGAACCGAGATAGGCCAGCAGATACAGCGGGTCTTCGGTCAGGAACTGGAAATTGCCGAAGTTGAGCGAGATGTTCAGCACCCCCTCGGCCCAGTCCCAGATCGGCAGATAGGGCGGCCGCGCGATCACCGCTTCCGAAAGCGCGATCTTCGCCAGAACGACGAAGGGCAGCAGGAAGAAGAGGCTCAGCCAGACGAGCGGCACCGCCACCACCGCGGCGCGCCCCTCCATCCGCAGCCGGCTTGCCAGCGCACGCAGCCTCATGCCGTCACCACGACGCTTGCCGCGCCGTCCCAGCCGATTTCCACCTCTTCGCCCGCGCGGATCGCGTCGTCGTCGCTGCGCAGCCGGTTCGTCTGCGTCACCTTCACCGGCTTGCCGGTGGGCAGGGTGACGTGGAAGACGGAAAGGTTCCCCATGTAGGAGACGTCGTCGACCCGCGCCCGCAGCCGGTTCGGCAGGGTCTCGGGCAGGCGCCGCTCGATCGCAATCTTCTCGGGGCGGAGCGCCACCGCCACCGCCTGCCCTTTCACGCCGCTGATCCCGTGCGAAACGAGGATGTCGCTTTCGGTGTCGGGCGAATGGATCGTCGCGTGATCCTCATAGTCGCCCGCGATCCGCCCCTCGAAGAGGTTCACCGAACCGATGAAATCGGCCACGAACCGGCTTTGCGGATATTCGTAGACGTCATGCGGCGTGCCGATCTGCATGATCTCGCCCGCGGTCATCACGCCGAGCCGGGTCGAAAGCGTCATCGCCTCTTCCTGGTCGTGGGTGACGACGACGAAGGTCACGCCGAGCGATTCCTGGATCTTGATCAGCTCGCGCTGCGTCTCCTCACGCAGCTTCTTGTCGAGCGCGCCGAGCGGCTCGTCGAGCATCAGAAGCTTCGGCTTGCGGATCAGCGCACGCGCCAGCGCCACGCGCTGCCGCTGCCCGCCGGAAAGCTGATGCGGCTTGCGCCCGGCCAGCCCGTCGAGCTGCACGAGCGAGAGCATCTCGGTCACCCGGGTCGCCACCTCGGCCCGTTTCACCCCGTCGCGCTTCAGCCCGTAGGCGATGTTCTTCTCCACGCTCATATGCGGGAAGAGCGCGTAGGACTGGAACATCATGTTGGTGTCGCGCAGATAGGGCGGCACGCCCGACATGTCCTCGCCGTCGATCAGGATCTGCCCCGAGGTGGGCGTCTCGAACCCGGCCAGCATGCGCAAGAGCGTGGACTTGCCGCAGCCCGATCCGCCAAGCAGGCAGAACAGCTCGCCGCGGTAGATGTCGAGCGAGACGTCGTTCACCGCCGTGTAGGAGCCGAACCGCTTCGTCACGTTGCGGATCTGCAGGAACGGCGCGACGGCGGGATCATCCCACGGCCGCGAACCGCGCGCCGCGATGGCTTCGGTCATTCTTCTTCTCCCTGTCAGAATGGTTGCGGCCATCCCCCCTGAAGGGATGGCCGCCTGCCGTCATTGTCCGGTCTTCAGCGTGGTCCAGGCACGGGTCAGCGTGCGGTCATAACGCTGTTTGTGCGGGCGCGCGGTGTAGAGCTTGTCCATCACCTCGGGCGCCGGGTAGATGCCGGGATCCTCGCGCACCTCGGCGGCGACAAGCGGCGTCGCCTTGGTATTCGCGTTGGCATAAAAGACATGGTCACTGATCGCCGCGCTGACCTCGGGGCGCAGGAAGTAGTCGATGAACTTCAGCGCGTTTTCCGGATGCGGCGCGTCCGACGGGATCGCCAGCATGTCGAAGCCGACCTGCGCCCCCTCCTTCGGGATCGCATAGGCCACGCGCACGCCCTGCCCAGCCTCGGCCGCGCGGTTGCGCGCCTGCAGGATGTCGCCCGAATAGCCCACCGTCAGGCAGATGTCGCCATTCGCCAGATCGTTGATGTATTGCGAGGAATGGAAGTAGCGGACATAGGGCCGCAGCTTCGCCAGAAGCGCCATCGCGGCATCGAGATCCTCGGTCTTTTCCGAGGTCGGATCGAGGCCCAGGTAGTTCAGCGCCGCGGCGGTGATCTCGGAGGGGGAATCGAGCAGCGCGATGCCGCAGCTTTGCAGCTTTGCCGCCTGCTCGGGATCGAAGAGCACCGACCAGCTGTCGACGGTATCGGTGCCGAGCCGCTCGGCGACCTTGTCGCGGTTGTAGCCGATGCCGATCGTATACATCATGTAGGGCACGCCATAGGTGTTGCCCTCGTCATTGGTCGCGACGATCGCCATCAGCTTCGGATCGAGATTGCCGTAATTCGTCAGCGCGGTCTTGTCGATCTGCTGGAACACCCCGGCCTGCGCCTGGCGCGCCATGAATTCGAGCGAGGGCACGACGATGTCGTAATTCGTCGAGCCGGTCAGCATCTTGGCCTCGACCACCTCGTTGCTGTCGAAGACGTCGTAATTGACCTTGACGCCGGTCTCCTTCTCGAAATTCGGGATGGTGTCGGGGGCGATGTAATCCGACCAGTTGTAGATGTTCAGCACCGGCTCTTCCGCCCCGGCCGGAAGGGCCGAGGCGAGCGCGGCGAGCCCCGCCGCGATGATCTTGCGCATGATAGTCTCCCTGATTTTCTTTTGTGTGGCGGGCGTTTACACGCCCAGCCGATCGCGCGCCGCGTACCACCACGAGCCGATGACCGAATAGGGCACGCGGAACAGACGGCCGCCCGGGAACGGGATCCAGGGCATCTTGGCGAACATGTCGAAACGGGTCTGGTCGCCGTGGATCGCCTCCGACAGGATCCGCCCGAAAGTGTGCGAGCCGGTCACGCCATGGCCGGAATAGCCATGCGCGAAATAGGTGTTGGCGCCGATCCGGCCCATCTGCGGCACGCGCGAGAAGGACAGCGCGAAATTGCCCGACCAGGCATAGTCGATCTTCGTGCCCTTGAGCTGCGGGAAGACCTTCTCGAGGTTCTTCCAGAGCTTCGCCTTGATGTCCTTCGGATCGGTGCCGCCATAGACGGTGCCGCCCCCGAACAGGAGCCGGTTGTCCGCCGACATGCGATAGTAATCGAGGATATAGCGCACGTCCTCGATGCAGACGTCCGACGGCATCAGTTCGCGCGCGAGCGTCTCGCCCAGCGGTTCGGTCGCCATCACCTGGGTCGAGACCGGCATCACCCGCCACTCGAGCGTCGGCACCACATGGCCGAGATAGGCGTTGCCGCAGAGCACCATGACCTTCGCCACGACCTTGCCCTTCGCCGTGCTGAGCGAGGGCCGCGCCGATGCGGTATCGACCGAGGTCACCGGCGACATCTCGAAGATCGTGCCGCCCAGCCGCTCGATCGCCGCCGCCTCGCCAAGCGCCAGGTTCAGCGGGTGCATATGGCCGCCCTTGCGGTCGATCATGCCGCCCGAATAGAGGTCGGAGGCGGCGTGCTGGCGCATCTCCTCACGGCTCAGCATCTCCTGGCTCTCGATGCCATAGCTGCGCCAGAGTTTGCGACGCGCCTCGAGGTCGCGCATATGCGCAGGGGTCAGCCCGGCGAAGACGTTGCCGTGCTTGAGATCACATTTGATGTCATAGGTCGAGATCCGCTCGCGGATGATGTCGCCGCCCTCGGTCACGAGGCTCGCCACGAATTTCGCGGCATCGGCGCCGTAACGCCGCCCGATCGTCTCGAGACTGGCGTTCAGCCCGTTCACGATCTGCCCGCCGTTGCGCCCCGAGGCGCCCCAGCCGATCCGCGCGCCTTCGACCACGGTCACCTTGTAGCCCTTTTCGGCCAGATGCAGCGCCGTCGAGAGGCCCGAGAAACCCGCGCCGAGCACACAGACGTCAGTTTCATGGGTGCCCACCAGCTCGGGCCGCAGCGGCGCCGGGTTGGCCGAGGCGGCATAATAGCTCCCGGTATGGGCGCCGGTGCCCGCATAGGGGTGGTTCGGAAGCGAGGACATGGCGTTCATCAGACGGCCTCCAGGTAGGAGTGATATTCGAAATCGGTGACGTGGCGGGTGAAGCGGCGCAGCTCCTGCACCTTGCACTGCACGAACATCCGGCGCAGACGCTTGGAATAGACCTGCTCGATATGGGCGCCCTTCTCGAAGGCCTCGATCGCCGAGGCCCAGTCGGGCGGAAGCGTCTCGAGCACCTGCGAATAGGCGTCGCCCAGCAGCGGCGCGGGCGGCTCCCACTGTTTTTCGATGCCCAGCAGCGCGCCGCCGAGGATCGAGGCGAGCACCAGATAGGGGTTGGCATCGGCGCCGGCGACGCGATGCTCGATCCGCCGCGCCTTGTGGCTGCCACCCGGGATCCGGATCGCCACGGTGCGGTTCTCATAGCCCCAGGCGACCGAAGAGGGCGCATGCGAGCCCGGCAGCAGCCGGCGATAGGAATTCTCGTGCGGCGCGAAGACCAGCGTGTTCTCGGCCATCGTGCGGATCAGCCCGGCGACGGCATGGCGCATCACCTCGGTGCCCTCCTCGCCGCCGTTGTCGAAGACGTTGCGCCCCTCGGCGTCGACCAGCGAGAAATGCACATGCATGCCCGAACCGGCGCGGTCGCCATAGGGTTTCGCCATGAAGGTCGCGGCGAAACCGTGCTTGCGGGCGATGCCGCGCACCAGCCGCTTGAACAGCACCGCATCGTCGGCGGCCTCGAGCGGGTCGTCGACATGCAGCAGGTTGATCTCGAACTGCCCCGCCCCGTTTTCCGAGATCGCGGCGTCGGCCGGAATGCCCTGCGCCGCGCAGGCGTCATAGACCTCGTTCAGGAAGGCGTCGAAATGCTGCAACTCGTCGAGCGAAAGCGCCCCGTCGCTGTCGAGCCGCTTGCCGGTGACCGGCGAGCAGGGCGGCTGCGGCGCCGCGCCCGAGGGATCGACGACGTAGAATTCGAGTTCGGTCGCGACCACCGGCGTCAGGCCAAGCGCCTTGTAGCGCTCGACGATGGCCGCCAGCGCGCGGCGCGGATCGCCCGGGAAGGCCTCGCCGTTCTCGGTCCGCATCCAGAGCTGCGCAAAGGCCGCGGGCCGCGCCGTCCAGTCGACCGGGCTCAGCGGGCGACCGGTGAAGTCGCACAGACCGTCGGCATCGCCGGTGTCCCAGACCAGTTCGTTGCCCTCGATGTCCTCGCCCCAGATGTCCATGCCCAGCAGCGACAGCGGCATCCGCAGACCGCCGGAAACGATTTTTTCGACCTGATCGACGGGCACGCGCTTGCCCCGCATCACGCCGTTCAGGTCGCAGATGCAGGCGAAGATCGTCTCGATTTCGGGGCGGTCGGCCAGCCAGGCCGTCGCGTCCTCGGGTTTCATTGTGATGCTCCCTGGCGTTTTGTGATATCTTTTCACAATCTGTGATATAACGCAGATCTTGAGTCAAGCCTCAAAGCACGGCAGGATGGCACGTCCTCCAGCACAGGAAAGCCAAAGGCCCCATGACCGACTGCCCGCTCCCCGAAATTCCGCATCTCGCCGGGATGACCACGCAGGACTATGCCTATGAGCGGTTGCGCAACGCGGTGATGGTGGGGGCGCTGAAACCGGGCACGGCGCTGACCTTCCGGGGCCTCGCGCAGATGCTCGGCCTCAGCCCGACCCCGGTGCGCGAGGCGATGCGCCGGCTCAGCAGCGAAAAGGCGATCGAGGTTCTGGGCAATCGCCGGCTGCGCGTGCCCGAAATGACGATCGGCCGTTTCGAGGAGCTTGTGCAGCTGCGGATCGTGCTCGAGACCCATGCGGCCGAGCGGGCTTTCCCGTATCTATCCGATATCGTTATCGAAAACCTGAAGTCGCTCGATGACCGGATGGATAGCGCGATTGCCGCCCACGATCTCGATGCGCTGACCCGGATGAACCAGGAATTCCACAAGACGCTTTACGCGCTGAACCCGGACCAGGCGACGATCCCGTTGATCGAATCGGTCTGGTTGCAGCTTGGCCCGTTCCAGCGCCAGGTGATCGAAAACGTCGAGCGGATCTACGTTATCGACCGGCACAAGGAAATGCTGGCCGCGATGCGCGCGCGCGACCTCGTGGCGCTTTGCGCGGCGATCGAGCGCGACATCCGCGACGGCTCGATCCGATCGGGCCGGCAGATGCTGCGCACCGGCTCCTTCGCCGGCACCGACTGACCCCGCCCCGCCTTTCCGCCACCTGTCTCCGTCGACCGCGGCCCATTTCCGCCTAACTGCGCGGCAATGCCGCGGGAAGCACAGAAATCCCGCCGAACAAAATGAAATATCATTTCGCCGGTAGGTGCATCGTTTTCGCGGGGATCAGTCGCGGCCTCGTTTCCGCCGGGGGCGGTCGAGGACGCGCAGGAAACCGCGGCGGAGAACCCGCCGCGGCCTTGCCGTCAGCGCGCGGCCAGAAGCGCCTTGCGCCGTTCGACCCGGGCACGGATCGCGGCGATCTCGGTCACCGGCGTCGCGGCGAAGAGCTGCTGGGTATAGGCGTGGCGCGGGTTGGCGAAGATCTCTTCGCGCGTGCCCTGCTCCACCACCTCGCCCTTGTGCATCACCATCACCTCGTCGGCGATGTAGCGCACGACGGAAAGATCGTGGCTGATGAAGACATAGGTGAGGCCGAACTCCTCCTGCAGATCGGCGAGCAGGTTCAGCACCTGCGCCTGCACCGACAGATCGAGCGCCGAGACCGGCTCGTCAAGCACCAGAAGCGCCGGGTTCAGCATCAGCGCCCGCGCGATCGCGATGCGCTGGCGCTGCCCGCCCGAGAACATATGCGGGTAGCGGTTGAAATGCTCGGGCGCGAGGCCGACCTTGGCGAGCATCGCCTCCGCCCGCGCGCGCCGCTCCGCCGCCGGCAGATCGGTGTTGAGCAGCAGCGGCTCCATCAGCACGTCGCCGATCTTCTGGCGCGGATTGAGGCTGCCATAGGGGTTCTGGAACACCATCTGCACCTTCGAGCGCAGCGCGTGACCGGGCTTGCGGCGATGAATGTCGACCTCCTCGCCCGCGATCTTCAGCACCCCGCCCGACTGGTGGTCGATCAGCGCGATGATCCGCGCGAGCGTCGACTTGCCGGAACCGGACTCGCCCACGATCGCAAGCGTCTTGCCCTTTTCCAGCGCAAAGGAGGCGCCCTGCACCGCCCGCAGAAGCCGCGGCTTGCCGAACATGCCGCCCGGGATCAGGTAATCCTGCGTGAGCTTGACGCCCTCGACGACGATCTCGGTCATTGCACGCCCTCCGCGCCGAAGAAGTCCGACACCGTGGGCAGCCGGTCGCCCGTGGCGTTCTCGGGCAGGGCCGAGAGCAGCGCGCGGGTATAGGGATGCTGCGGCGCCTCGAAGAGGGTGAGCACCTCGGCCTCCTCCATCTTGCGGCCCTTGTATTGGACGATGACGCGGTCGGCGGTTTCCGCCACCACGCCCATGTCGTGCGTGATCAGGATCAGCGCCATGCCGTAATCTTCCTGCAGCTTCATCAAGAGATCGAGGATCTGCTTCTGGATCGTGACGTCGAGCGCGGTCGTCGGCTCGTCGGCGATCAAGAGCCGCGGATTGGTGGCGATCGCCATCGCGATCATCACGCGCTGGCACTGCCCGCCCGACATCTGATGCGGATAGGCGTGGATCTTTGCCTCGGGCTCGGGGATGCCGACCGCGCGGAAAAGATCGAGCGCGCGTTCATGCGCGGCGCGCCGGCTCAGCCCGAGGTTGAGGCGCAGCACCTCCTCGATCTGGAAACCGACGGTGAAAGAGGGGTTGAGCGAGGCGATCGGCTCCTGGAAGATCATCGTGATCTCCCGGCCGATGACCTGGCGGCGCTCCTTCGGCGTCATGTGCAGAAGGTCGTGGCCGTCGAAGGTCATCTCGTCGGCGGTGACGGTGGCGGTGTCGGGCAGAAGCCCCATCATCGCCAGCATCGAGACCGATTTGCCCGAGCCGGATTCGCCCACGATCGCCAGCACCTCGCGCGCATCGACGGAAACGTCGATGCCGTCGACGGCGGTGAAGCTGCCGGTCGAGGTGGCGAAGCGGACGGTGAGGTTGCGGATGGTCAGAAGTGCCATTTGGACCTCAGCTCTTCTTCAGTTTCGGGTCGAGCGCGTCGCGCAGACCGTCGCCCATCAGGTTGATCGCGAGCACCGAGATCAGGATCGCGAGGCCCGGGAAGGTGACGACCCACCAGGCGCGCAGGATGAACTCCCGCGCCTCGGCGAGCATCGTGCCCCATTCGGAGGCGGGCGGCTGCGCGCCCATGCCGAGAAAGCCCAGCGCCGCGGCGTCGAGCACGGCGGAGGAGAAGCTCAGCGTCGCCTGCACGATCAGCGGCGCGAGGCAGTTCGGCAGGATCGTCTTGAACATCAGCCGCATGTTGCCGGCGCCGGCGACGCGCGCGGCGGTGACATATTCGCGTTCCTTCTCGCCCATCACCGCGGCGCGGGTGAGGCGCGCGAAATGCGGCTGATAGACGATCGCGATGGCGATCATCGCGTTGAGCAGCCCCGGCCCGAGGATCGCGACCAGCACGAGCGCGAGCAGCAGCGAGGGGAAGGCGAGGATCACGTCCATCACCCGCATGATGACGGTGTCGACCCAGCCGCCGAAGAAGCCCGCGACCATGCCGATCACGATGCCGCCGACGAGCGCGATCGAGACCACGACGATGCCGATGAAGAGCGAATATTGCGAGCCGTAGATGAGGCGCGAGAGCATGTCGCGCCCGACCGCATCGGTGCCGAGCAGGAAATCGGTGCGACCGCCCTCTTGCCAGACGGGCGGCACCAGCAGCGCGTCGCGATATTGCTGCGTCGGGTCATGCGGCGCGATCACCGCGGCGAAAACCGCGGTCAGCACGAGCAGCACGAAGACGATCATCCCCGCGACCGCGCCCTTGTTCTGTTTGAAGTGGAACCAGAAATCGGCAAGCATCCGGCGCCGGATCGCGGCGTCGCTCAGCTTCACGGCCGGGGTATTGGTGGCGGTCTGGGTCATTTGTGGCGGATCCTCGGATTGATCAGGCCATAGGTCAGATCGACGAGCAGGTTCACCAGCATCACGATCGCGGCGATCAGCAGGAGCCCCGATTGCACCACCGGGTAGTCGCGGCGCGAGATCGAGTCGATCATCCATTTGCCGATGCCGGGCCAGGAAAAGATCGTCTCGGTCAGGATCGCGCCGGCCATCAGCACGCCGACCTGCAACCCGATCGTGGTGATCACCGGGATCATCGCGTTGCGCAGCGCATGCACCATCACCACGCGGCCATTGGGCATGCCCTTCGCGCGCGCGGTGCGGACGTAATCCTCGCCCATCACCTCGAGCATCGCCGAGCGGGTCTGCCGCGCGATCACCGCAAGCGGGATCGTGGCGAGCACCACCGAGGGCAGGATCAGGTGGCTTGCCGCGGAGAGGAACGCCCCCTTCTGCCCCGACAGCAGACTGTCGATCAGCATGAAGCCGGTGACCGGCGGGAAGAAATACATCAGCGAGATCCGCCCCGAGACCGGCGTCCATTGCAGGATGCCCGAGAACAGGATGATCAGCAGCAGGCCCCACCAGAAGATCGGCATCGAGAAGCCGACGAGCGCGGCCGTCATCGAAACCTGATCGAACCAGGAGCCGCGCTTGATCGCGGCGAGCACGCCGACCGGCACGCCGATCAGCGTGGCGATCAGGATCGCGCAAATGCCAAGCTCGACCGTCGCCGGGAACAGCGCCAGGAACTCGGTCAGCACCGGTTTCTTCGTCACCAGCGAATTGCCGAGATCGCCGTGAAAGAGGCGGATGAGGAAGTCGCCGTATTGCGCGAGGAAAGGCTTGTCGAAGCCGAGCTGATGCGCGAGCTCGGCGTGGCGTTCGGGCGTGAGGCCGCGTTCGCCGGCCATCAGGAGCACCGGATCGCCGGGCAGGATGCGCACGAAGCCGAAGGCGACGAGCGTGATCCCGAGGAAGGTCGGGATCAGATAGAGCAGTTTCGTGAGCAGGAATCTGGTCATGCGATGAACCTTGACGGGCGCGCGAAGAAACTCCGCGCGCCCGCCCTGTGGTGGCCGATCTTACTCGGCGATGTCGACGTTCTCGAAGGTGAAATCACCCAGCGGGCTCATGGTGAAGCCGGTGACGTTCTTGCGCATCGGCACGAATTGCGTCGAATGCGCGAGCGTGTCCCAGGGGGCCTGCGCCTTGAAGATCACCTGCGCCTGCTCATAGAGCTTGGTGCGCTCGGCCATGTCCGAGGTGGTCTTCGCCTTCAGCAGCAGATCCGAGAACTCCTTGTCGCACCAGAAGGCCCGGTTCGCGCCGCCCTCCTTGGCGCCGCCGCAGGACAGCAGCACGGAGAGGAAGTTGTCCGGATCGCCGTTGTCGCCGGTCCAGCCGAGGATGACGGCGCCCTTGCGGCCCGCTTCCATCGACTTCTTGAGATATTCGCCCCATTCGTAGGAGACGATGTCCACCTTGACGCCGACCTTGGCGAGGTCCGCCTGCATCAGCTCGGCGGTGCGGCGCGCGTTCGGCATGTAGGGGCGCTGCACCGGCATCGCCCAGATCTCCATCGAGAGATCCTTGACGCCGGCATCGGCGAGCATCTTCTTCGCCGCGTCCGGATCGTAGGCGTCGTCCGTCACCGCGTCGTTATAGGACCACATCGTCGGCGGGATCGGGTTCTTCGCGACCTGACCGGCGCCCTGGAACACGGCGTCGATGATCGCCTGCTTGTTGATCGCCATGTTCAGCGCCTTGCGCACCTCGGGCTTGTCGAAGGGCGCGACGGTGGTGTTATAGGCGAGATAGGCGACGTTCAGGCCGGGCAGCTCGTCGAGCTTGAGGTTCGGATCGGCCTTGATCGTGGCGAGGTCGGCCGGCGACGGATAGGGCATCAGCTGGCATTCGTTCGCCTTCAGCTTCTGCAGGCGGACCGAGGCGTCGGGCGTGATCGCGAAGACCAGATCGTCGATCTTCGGCGCCGGCCCCCAGTAGTCGGGGTTCTTCTGGAAGCGGATCACCGCATCTTTCTGATAGGCGACGAATTTGAACGGGCCGGTGCCGATCGGCTTGTTGTTGAAGTCTTCCTTGGTGCCGGCCGCGGCGAGCGTGTCGGCATATTCCTTGGAAACGATGCGCATGAAGGGCATCGCGAGGTTGGCGATGAAGGGCGCCTCGGGATGGGTCAGCGTGACCTTGACGGTCAGGTCATCGACCTTCTCGACAGATTTCACGAGGTCGGGCATCTCCATCGAGGTGTAATATTCGTAGGTGATGCCGGGGGTATATTCGTGCCAGGGATCGTTCGCATCGCCCTGACGCACGAAGGAGAAGACGACGTCATCGGCGGTCAGATCGCGGGAGGGGGTGAAGACGTCGTTCGACTGCCATTTCACGCCCGGGCGCAGGTGGAAGGTGTAGACGGTGCCGTCTTCCGACACGTCCCAGCTTTCGGCCAGCGCCGGCACGACCTCGGTGGTGCCCGGCTTGAATTCGACGAGCCCGTTGAACACCGGATGCGCCGAGGCGTCGAAGGTGGTGCCCGAGGTATAGGGCGCCGGGTCGAACCCTTCGGGCGAGGCTTCCGAGCAATAGACGAAGGTCTTCGCCAGCGCCGGTGCCGCGGTCATCAGCGCAAGCGCCGAGGCGGCCAGAAGGCTGCGGGAGAGGAGTTTCATGAAGGCTTCCTTTCACTCACTGTTGAGACGTGATTCGCCCTGCAAATTGATTCATGCAGGTTTTTCATGGCGTTGCGGGATTCTTCTGGTTTACCCAATTCTTGACCGCCTGTTCGAAATCACACTATCGCGTGATCCTATCGGGGAGCAACCCGGCGTCACAGGCTGCGACACCGGAACGGGTCGTCGAGGCTCTCGGCGGGGGGGCAGAACCAGTGCGCTCCGTCGGCCTCCATGTGCACGATATCCTCGAGCCGCACGCCGCATTCGCCGTAGACGCAGAGCATCGGCTCGATCGAGAACACCATGCCCGGGGCGAGCGGCGTCAGATTGCCGCGCAGGATGAACGGATCTTCGTGGATGTCGAGGCCGAGCCCGTGGCCGGTGCGATGCGGCAGGCCGGGGACGGTGTAATCCGGGCCGTAGCCCTCCGCGGCAAGCGAGGCGCGCGCCGCGGCATCGACCGCCTCGCAGGGGGTGCCGAGCGTCGCGGCGGCAAAGGCCGCGGCATGGGCGCGCCGCTCCGCCTCCCAGATCGCGCGCTGACGCGGCGTGGGCGTGCCGAAGACATAGCTGCGGGTGATGTCGGAGCGATATCCCTGCAGGATACCGCCGAGATCGACGAGCACCATGTCCCCCTCGGTCAGGGTCTGCGGATAGGGCACGCCATGCGGATAGGCCGTCGCCTCGCCGAACTGCACCGCGACGAAAAGCGGCGCGAGGCCGAGGCGGCGATGCGCCTCATCGACGAAATCGCAGAGTTCGGTGGTGGTAAGGCCCGGGCGCAGGAGCCCGTGCACCGTCTTCTGCACAAGCCAGCTCGCGTCCATCGCGGTCTGGATGATCGCGATCTCGGCCGCCGACTTGATCTGGCGCTGCGCCGCGATCATCGCCTCGGCCGCGACCACCGGCCCCTGCACCGCCGTGCTCAGCCGCCCGGCGAAACGGAAAGGCGTCGCCGGATCGAGCGCGAGCCCCTGCCCCGGCGCCTCGAGCGTGGCCAGCCGCGCTGCGATCATCGCGCAGGGATCCTCATGCTCTTCCCAGGGCAGGATCTCCCCCGCGAGGCGCAGCATCGTCTCGAGCTTGGGCACCTCGAACTGCGGGCTGACGTAGACCGGCGCGCCCGTCGCCGGGATCAGCGCGCCATGCACCCGCTCCGACAGCCCGATCGAAAGCCCGGTGTAGTAGCGCAGCGAAGAGGAGGCATCGAGCCAGGCCGCCTTCACCCCTTCCGCACGCAGCCGCGCCTGCAGCCCCGCGATCCGCGCGGCAAGCTCCGCATCGCCGATCGGCGGCGCGCTCACCGCGGTGAAGGTTTCCAGTGCTTTGGTGAAGTCATCCATCTGCCGCATCCATTTCCGGCCGGGCGGTCCTGCCGCCGGTGGGCGGGAAGATGCGTCCATCGGCGGGAAAGGTCCAGCCCGGGCGAACCGGACCCGACGGAACGGGGATGCCCCGCCCCTATTTCTGCAGCGCGCGCCGGATCGCGCGGCCGATCCGCGCAATGCCCTCGTCCGTCACGGCCTTTTCATGCAGCGAGAAGCTGAGCCGCAGCATGTTGCCGCGCGAGCCATCGGCAAAGAAGGCGCGCCCCGGCACGAAGGCCACCTTCTCCTCCGCAAGCGCCGCGGCGAGCAGCTCGGCCCCGTCGAGCGCTTCGGGCAGCGTCACCCAGACGAACATCCCGCCCTCGGGCTTCGTCCAGCTCACCCCCTCGGGCATTTCGCGCGCGAGCGCATCGAGCATCAGATCGCGGCGCCGGCCATAGACCTCGCGCAGATGCGCGACATGGCCGTCGAAATCATCGGCCGCGACCTTCGCCACCACCATCTGGTTCAGCGTCGCGGTGTGCAGATCGGCCGCCTGTTTCATCAGCACGAGCCGTTCGATCACCTCGCGCGCGGCGACGACCCAACCCACGCGCAGCCCCGGCGAGAGCGTCTTCGAGAAGGAGCCCGAATAGATCGTGCGACATTTCTCGATATCGCCCTTGCGCGCGATCTCGAGCGCGAGGATCGGCGGCACCGCCTCGCCGTTGTAGCGCAGCTGCTGATAGGCGCCGTCCTCGAGGATCGCGCAGTTCAGCTCATCGGCGAGATCGATCAGCCGCTCGCGCTCCTCGCGGGTGATGGTGAGGCCCGTGGGATTGGAGAAATCGGCTGAGAGATAGGCGAATTTCACCTTGCCCCCCGCCTCGGCCGCCGCGGCCTGATATTGCGCAACGGTGCGGTTGCCGCGCAGCGAAAGCCGGTCATAGACCGGCTCATAGGCGTTGAAGGCACCGAGCGCGCCAAGATAGGTCGGCCAGGAAACGAGCGCCGTATCCTTCGGGCCCAGCAGCAGCTTGCCGAGATAGTCGAGCGCCTGCTGCGAACCCGAGGTGATGAGAATGTTTTCCTCGGTGCAGGCGATGCCGAGCTTTTCCATCCGGCCACGGATCCACTTGCGCAGCGGCAGGAAGCCCTCGCTCACCGAATATTGCAGCCCGCCGGTGTCGCGCAGCACCTCGGCGGTGGCGGCGGCGAATTTCTCGACCGGAAGCAGCGCCGGATCCGGGATGCCGCCGGCGAAGGAGATGATGTCGGGCTGATCGAGCAGCTTGAGCAGTTCACGGATTTCCGAGGCCTTCATCCGAAGAGCCCGCGACGCCAGAATGTCGGACCATTGCATGAGTGAACTCTCCTTCTTTCTCCGCCCCGGCCGACCGGGCCGCGCGCGGAGGCAAATTTTGACCTGCCTAGTGCCAATCACGACGCCAGTTCAAGGTGCCCGGAGGGGGTCACGGGCCATACCCGAAAAAGTGATCACGCTGAAATATTTCCGCGCCCGGCTCGGATCGGCCGGGAAAGGCGGC
Source organism: Paenirhodobacter sp. (assembly GCF_050177655.1). Classification (NCBI taxonomy): domain Bacteria; kingdom Pseudomonadati; phylum Pseudomonadota; class Alphaproteobacteria; order Rhodobacterales; genus Paenirhodobacter; species Paenirhodobacter sp. The sequence goes on along the minus strand of NZ_JBFXGV010000007.1, from coordinate 14,939 downwards.
CTCGCCCCGCAGCGGGCACCTCCCGGCCCGGGCAACAGATCCTCACCGATCGCTATTGGAGCGCGTTTTCTGAACAGCTAAACTCTATCCTGATGATCTACACGAGCGCCCGGCGTTGCCGCTGGACCGCGACGTCTGAACAGCTACACTACACTCCGCCACATCCATTTGTTTTCAAAGCGTTTTACGGCAGGATGCCGTGAGTTGAAATGCGCATCTCGCATCAGAACAGCACGAGTTGTGACGGATCCTCCCGCGCCCGCCGGCGCCCCTGTCCGGCAAGGCGCGTTCGATCCGGCCGATCCGGCTTGCAAGTGCTTCCTTGCCGTTGATGAACCGTGCGTAGATCGGGAACTGGCGGCGCTCGAACCCTCGTCGAGCAGGAAATTGCGGAAATCTCCGGCGGCCTTGCGCTGAGGCTTCGTGTCGGTCGACAGGTCGAACATGACGAGGATCCACATCAGACGATATCCGCCCAGAAAGGGCGCGTTTGGCACCGGGCGAGGGCGAGGCGGGTATGCACAATGCCCCCCTGAGAATGGTGGAACCGTATTTTCCATCCCGTTGGGCGCAAGCTCATTTCGTAGAAAAGAGCATCCGGCGCAAAGCTCAGGCACACCAGATATAGCGAACAAATGCCACACAGACACCACTGAATGACCACCTCCTCACCAGAGAGCCATCCCGGAACAAGCTATGAGACGCAGGAAAGTGACGCGCCAAACCTCGCCCCGAATGGGACCGACGGGTTCGGGGCCACAGGGCCCGGCAGATCCGTCTGGTTTCTGTCGGGCGGCAATTCCTGAATCGGCCTGTCATGCTTGACAAGCACCTTCGGCAGCAGTCCCCTGATGCGGTTCAGAAATCGCGGTCGAGTGGTTAACAAGCTCGACAGAGCCCCAGATCGAGGCACGGGCTGCAGCCCGTGTCTTCATTTCATCGCCCCTTAAATCACAACCTCGCTCCGCGCCGAACGGCGGCCGCATCTTGCCGGGGCCCAGACCCATTGATCTCGGGCACTTGGCGCGCCTCAGGCTCCGCAATGGGGCCTGATCGCTGAGTCATCTTCACTGGCTGAACGACGCCCAAATGGATCGTCTGACTCCATTCATTCCGACGAGACGTGGCCAGCCAGAGGTTGATGATCGAGGCGTCTTGAGTGGGATAGTGTTCACCAGTCTCAATGGCTTGAGATGATGTGACGTCCCAAAGGAATACCGGCCGGCAAAGACGCTCGACAACCGCAGAAAGCGCTGGAGAGACAACGCTGTCTTCGCCCGGATCATGGGCGGGGCGGATGTCGCGCTTTCAGCCCTCGGCTTCGGCGATCAGCCCGCGCACCCATCGCGCTGCGGCCCAGGTGGCCGGCACGCCCAGCGGCACCGCCGCCGTCACTGCCCAGACCGGCGGGATCGCCGGCAGGCCGACCCATTGCCCCATCAGCCCCAGCATGAAGAGGTTGATCGCCACCGCCCCCGCCGAGAACGGGTAAAGCAGCAAGGCGAGGCGCCGCAGCGAGGGGAGCTCAGTGGCTGGTGCCATCATCGAAGGTGATCTTGTTCCAGACATTGTATTTCCCGATCGGTTTGCGCATCGGCAGGCGCTTCACCTCCTCGAAGGTCTTCGCGTCATAGATGATGACCGCGCCGTCATCCTCCATCAGCGAGGTGAAGACATAGCGCCCGTCGCGGGTGAATTCGGCATGCGCGAAAAGTTTGCCCGGCTCGGGCACGAGGCGGCGCACGATCTGCAGCGACTGCTTGTCGATGATCTGCATCTCGTCCTTGTGCGGGCCGAAGAAGACATCGGCCCAGACATAGGGCGATGCCTCGTGACTGCGCAGAAAGAACCCCGGCCCATCCATCTTGATCGTCTGCACGAGATGCCAGTCACTCATGTCGATGACCGAGATCACCCCGTCCTTCAGATGCGGCGTCGCCATCACCCGGTGCCCGTCACGCATCCAGGAAATGCCCGAGCCGAGATGCGGCATCCCGGGCAACGGCAGTTCGGCGATCTTGCGCCCGACGTCGAGGTTGATCACCTCGCCCTTGGTGCCCTCACGGTTGGTGCCGATCAGGTCGCGATAGTCGGGCGAGAAGAAGAAATCGTCGAGCGGCTCGTCGATGTCGATGCGCCGGCGCGCGAAGAGCCCCTTCTCGGCACCGAGGCTCTCTTCCATCGAGGCCTCGTAGCTGTGCACGAAACCGTCGTGGAACGGCCCGCCCTCGGGATCGGTGGTGACCTCCCAGATCTCGGGCGCGTCCTTCAGCGCGAGCACGAAGCTCTGCCGTTCGGGCGCCTGATAGACCGCAGAAACGCGCGAGGGGGTGCCGTCGCGCGCGACCACGTCGATCACCTTCACCACGCTCAGATCCTCGGTCGAGAGGATCGTGAGCGTCTGCGGCAGGTAATTCGCTACCGCGAGCCACTTGCCATCGGCGCTCATCGCGATGTTGCGGCTGTTCAGCCCGGCGCGGATCTGCCCCACCACCTGCAGTGACCAGATGTCGTATTTCTGCACCCAGCCATCGCGGCTCATGACGAAGACATAGCGCCCGTCGGGCGAGAATTTCGGCCCGCCATGCACCGCGAAGGGCGTGGCGAAGCGGTCGAGCACCTCGAACGTGTCGCCATCGAGCACCGAGATATGGTGGTCGCCCGCCTCGACGACGAGGGTGATGTTCATCGGATCGCCCGGGAACACCGGCGCGCCCGCCGGATGGTAATCGGCATTCATCTCACGGCTCGCGCGCGCGTCCTCGACCGTCCAGCGCGGGGTCTCGGCAAGCGAGGTCGAGATATAGGCGGCCAGCGCGGCGATCTCCTCGGGGCTCAGCCGGTCCCTGAACCCCGCCATCTGCGTCGCGGGCCGCCCCTCGGCGATCACCTTTTCAAGCGACGGCCCCATCATCCGCCCCAATGTTTCGGGGATCAGTGCGGGGCCGGTGCCGCCGAGGCGGTTCTCGGCATGGCAGGCCGAGCAGTTCTCGGCGAAGAGCGCGGCGCCATCGGGGCCCGCCGCCCCCTGCCCCGGCATCAGCGCGAGGAGGAGGGTGAGGAGGCCTCCGGCGGGGATATTTAGCCACTTTGGAAACGGCGATTGCGCTTCCAAAGTGTTCAAATATCCCCCGCGGAGCGTCCCGAACTCAGAAGAAGCGGTGCGCTGGGTCATGGCTCTTGCCTCGGAAAGGAGTGACTTGCAGGCGCTCGGCCTCGGCCGCAAGGCCGATCTCGGCGGCGCCGAGGTAGCAGGCCGGATCCTCGGCCCAGGGATCGCCCGAGACCTGCAGCGCCCGGATCCTCGTGTTGCCGCCACAGACCGCCTGATAGGCGCAGGCGCCGCAGCGGCCCTTGAGCGGGCGCGGGCGGGTGCGCAGGGTGGCGAGCATCGGATCGGCCCCGGTCCAGAGCGCGGAGAACGGCGCCTCCTTGACCGAACCGACGGTGTAATCGGACCAGTAGGTATCGGGATGCACCCGTCCCTGGGTGTCGATATTCGCCACGCCAAGCCCCGAGGAATTGCCGCCCCAGGCCTCGAGATGGGCGCGGACATGGGCCGCCTTCGCGGGGAAATTCGTCTCGACCCAGCGCAGGAAATAGACCGCATCGGCATCGTTGTTGCCGGTGACGATCTCGAGCGGGCGGTTCGCGGCCAGCCCCTCCCAGGCGCGCGCGATCAGCAGATCGAGCGCGGCCCGGGTGCGGGCGTGTTCGGTATCGTCGCCGCGATGCTTGTCGCCGCGCCCGGCATAGACGAGATGCGAGAGGTAGAACTTGTCCACCCCCTCGCGCTCGCACAGATCGAGCATCGCGGGAAGCTCTCCGGCATTGTCTTCGGTGAGGGTGAAGCGCAGCCCCACCTTGACGCCCCGCGCCAGAAGCGCGCGCACCCCGTTCAGCGCCGCCTCAAAAGCGCCGTCGAGGCCGCGGAACCAGTCGTTCGTCGCGCCGATGCCATCGAGCGAGATGCCAACGTAGTCAAAGCCGAGATCGGCGATGCGCCCGGCGTTTTCCGCGGTGATCAGCGTACCGTTCGTCGAGAGCGAGAGATGCCGGAAGTCGAGCGCCCTCGCCCTCTCCGCAAGTTCGAAGAAATCGAAGCGCGAGAGCGGCTCGCCCCCCGAAAGGATCAGCGCCGGGATGCCGAAGCCCTTGAGGTCGTCGAGCACGCCCATCGCCTGCGCGTGGCTCAGTTCACCCGGAAACGGCCGGTCGGCCGAGGTGGTGTAGCAATGCCGGCAGCGCAGATTGCAGCTGCGCGTGAGGTTCCAGATCACCACCGGTTTCACCCCGCCCGCGCGGCGGCGCACCGGTGTCGGCTGCACCAGTTCGCGCATGTATTGGCTCAGTCGGAACATGTCTCAGCCCTCGGCAAGGCGCAGCCCGGTCTTCTTCAGGATGCGCGTGGAATAAAGGATGTCGCTTGTGCGGCAGGCGGGGCCGAGCAGGGCGGCGATCACGGCACGCTTCGCCTCGACCTCGGCGCGGGTGGTGCCGTGGATCATCGCGAAGAGGTTATAGGGCCAGCCCTCGGCGCGCGGGCGCAGGTAGCAATGCGAGACGAAATCGAGCGCGCCCACCTCGGCGCCCAGGCGCTGCGCGCTTTCCTCCGCGACATCCCAGACCGACATCCCGTTCGCCACCTGGCCAAGCGCATAGTGATTGGGGGCGAGCGCGACGCGCCGGATCGCGCCACCCGCCTGCATTGCACGCATCCGCGCGATCAGATCCGTCTCCGCGATACCGACCTGCCGCGCGATCTCGGCATAGGGTTCGGCGATCAGCGGCAGACCCGACTGGGTCGCGGCGATGATCTTGCGGTCGATGGGGTCGAGACTCATAGCTGCATCCGGAAGCCGATAAAGAACTCTTCGAGTTTCGGGAAACGGAGGACGCACATCCCCGTTTCCCGCTCGATCTCACGCGCCACCTGTTCGATGCCCTCCGGCGCGACCGCGGCCAGCACGAACCACATGTTCAGGCGGTGATTGCGTTCATAATTATGCGCGACCTCGGGGTGGGCATTGACCAAAGTCATGACCTCCCCGAATTTCGCCGCGGGCACTTCCATCGCGCAAAGGCAGAAGGCCCCGCCCAGCGCGGCGGCGTCGTAGAACGGGCCGAAGCGGGTGATCGCGCCGATCTCGCGCAGCCGCGCGATGCGGCGCAGAAGCTCCTCGACCGGGATGCCGAGCGCGGCCGCGGGCGCGGCGAAAGGATCCGGGCCGATCGCCACCCCCTCCTGCAAAAGGTTGATCGCGGCGCGATCGGTGGCGTCGAGCGCGCCCTCGGGCAGAACCGCGCGGCTCATTCCGCGGCCACCGCCGCCGTCGGGCGCCCGGCAAGCATCGCACCGGTCTGCTTGAAGCAGCGGATCGAGAACAGCACCTGTTTCGTCGCCCCCGCGAGTTCGGGCAGCGCGGCGGCGCCTTCGAGCACCTCGAAGGCCTCGCTGCGCGCGCGGGCGTGGATCATGCAGAAAAGCGGATAGTCCCATTCGGGGCGGCGCGCGCGTTCGTAGCAGAGCGTCACCCCGGGATGGCGCACCAGCGCCTTGCCCGCGGCGGCGATGCGCTCCTCGGGCAGGTTCCAGGCGACCATCGCGTTCGAACGCCAGCCGAGCGCGCGGTGGCGCACGATCACGCCCAGCCGGGTGATGATCCGCGCCTCGATCAGCGTCCCGATCCGGGCGATCACCTCGGCCTCCTGCAGCCCGAGCCGCGCGGCCAGCGCCGCATAGGGCCGCGACACGAGGTCGAGCCCGTCGGTCAGCGCCTGCAGCAGCGCGCGATCCCCCGCGCTCAGCACCGAGAGATCCGCAGGCCTGTCGAGCGAAAGCGCATGGCGCGGCCCCTCAAGCGCAAAGCCGAGGTCGATGTTGAAGGCGCGCACGAGCGGCAGCATCAGCACCCGCAGCCCCGAAGCCGCCTCGATCCGCGCGACGATCGCGTCGCGCTCGGCCAGATCGGGCGCGGTGACGACGAACCAGAGGTTCCAGTCGTTCTCGCGCAGATAGGAATGGTTCACGCCCGGCTCGGCGCCGACGATCTGCGCCACCTCCTCGACGCGCCACTCGGGCACCGCCATCGCGGCGAGGCTCGAGGCGCCGACGGTATTGGGCCGGCAGGTCGCGCCGACGCGGGCCATGGTGCCGGTCGCCCGCAGATGGGCGAGCCGTGCGAGCAGCACCTCCTCGGCGACGCCGAGCGCCGTGGCGATCTCCCGGAAGGGTTCCGCCACCAGCGGCAGATCGCGCTGCCAGTCACCGAGGATGCGGGCGTCGAGGTCGGAAAGCAGCGGCATCGTCACAATCCCATCTTGTGGGCGCGCGCGGTGAAGAAGATGCCCGAAGGGCTCTTCGCCGCGATCTCGCCGATCGGTTTCAGGGTTTCGGTGTCGTAGATCACGACCTTGTCGGCGTCGCGCACGGAGACCCAGGCCTCGGTGCCGCGCGCGGTGAACTCCATGTGCAGCACGGCGGGGCCGGGCTTCAGCTCGGCGGTGACCTGATGCGTCATCGCGTCGATCACCTGCACCGTGTCATTGAGCGGATGGGCAAAGTTCACCCAGACCTGCCGCCCCCCCGGCCGCGCCATCGCAAAGACCGGCTGGCCATGCGTCTCGGTGCGACCGGTTTCCTCGAGCGTGCGGCTGTCGATCCAGAGCACCTCGTGGTGATGCACCGCGGGCAGCACGATCTGCTCGCCCGCGCCGGCCCAGCCCTCGAGATGGGGCATCTTGTAGACCGGCATCTCCTCGCTGCCGCGGCCGTAATGCGGCAGGATCTTGCGCGGCTTCGGATCCTTCGCCCAGAGGTCGATCGCACTCAGCCCGTCCTCGCCGAAGAGGCCGGCGATATAGGTGCGCCCGTCCTCGGTGATCAGCGCGTCATAGGGTTCGCGGCCGATATCGGCGAAGGTGGTGACCTTCGGCGCCGGCCCCGACATGTCGACGATCTTCGTTTCGCCCGTGTCCCAGACCGAGAACAGGAATTTGCGCCCGGGCGCATCCTCGAGGCCGAGCGCCTTGCCCCCGGCGGGGATCGCGGCGACCTGGTCGAGCGTTTCGGCATCAAAAATGTTGATCCCGCCCGGCTCGTAATTCGCCACCGCGATCAGCTTGCCGTCGTCGGAGATCGCGCCGCCGATCGAATTGCCCGCCTGCAGGACGCGCTTGACGATCTTCTGGGTGAGCAGGTCGAGCTTCGTCAGCCCACCGTCGCGGCCGAAGACATAGGCATAACGCTCGTCGTTCGAGAACACGAGCGAGGCGTGGGAGAGATCGCCGAAACCCTCGACGCGCGCAATCGCGGCATGCTCGGACTGGTCGATCACGAGGACCGAACCGGTGGCGCGTTCGATCACCACGCCAAGATCGCCGGTCGCGCGCAGATCGTCTGCAAACGCGGCGGGGACAAGCGCGGGGGCGGCAAGGAAACTGCACAGGAAAAGCGCGGCAAATCTGGTCATTTCTCTTCGATCCCAAGCAGATAATCGGCGATCCAATAGGCCTCGGCCTCGCTCATCAGCGGTCGCCAGGGCGGCATCGCGGTTTGCGGAATGCCGTCGAGGATGATCGTCGCGATCCCCTCGCGGTCCTGCCCCTCAAGCGCCTCACGGGTGAGGGGCGAGCCAAGGCCGCCCTTGCGCGTCATGCCATGGCAAGCGCCGCAATCCTGCGCGACGAGATGTTCGAGCCGCGCCGCATCAGCCGCCCCGATGCCCTCGGCGCAGGCCGGGGCCGCGACGAGCGCCGCAAGCAGCAAAAGCCCCCTAGGCATGGGCCGCGGCCCCCAGCCGCTCGGGCCAGTCGCCGCAGGGCAGCCCCTGCGCGGCGACGAGCGAGACGGTGCGGCCGACGAAGAACAGCACCGGCGCGGGCAGGCCCTCGGCCTCGCAGGCGATGCGGTCGAGGCGCGCGACCACGCGGCATTCGCGCGGCGTGGTGGCAGAGGCGACCGCCATCGCCGGCGTCGTCGCCGGCAGGCCGCGCGCGATCAGCTCGCGCGCGATCGTCGCCATATTCGCCGCGCCCATGTAGATCACCAGCGTGGTGTCGGGCGAGACGAGGCTGTCCCAGTCGAGATCGAGCGCGGCGTCGCGCGCGCGGTGCCCGGTGACATAGCGCACGCCGGTGGCAAGCCCGCGATGGGTCAGCGGCACGCCGGTCGAGCTGGCCGCACCCTGCGCCGCGGTGATGCCGGGGATATACTCGACGGCGATACCCGCCGCGCGCAGCTCCTCCGCCTCCTCCGAGCCACGCCCGAAGATCAGCGGATCGCCGCCCTTGAGGCGCACCACCGTCAGCCCCTCGCGCGCGAGATCGACGAGCAGGCGATTGATCTGATCCTGCGGCACCGAGTGGAACCCCGCCTCCTTGCCGACCGAGATCATCCGCCGCCCGGGCGGCACCAGCGCCATCACCTCGGGCGAGACGAGCCGGTCATAGACCACGGCATCGGCCGCCTCGATCGCGCGGATCGCCTTGAGCGTGAGCAGCTCCGGATCGCCCGGCCCCGCCCCCACCAGCATTACCTTGCCTGTCGTCATCATCTGCGCACCCGTTCCTGGAATGTCTGGATCGGAGGGGCCAGCAGGCCCCCCCGGGTCTTTCGGCACCGCTCAATAGGTGTCGGTGCGGGTGTTCAGCACGTTGAACTTGCCGGTCGGCGTGATCAGCCGCGGATCCTTGATCACCGTCTTCAGCTTGAGCGTCTTGTCATCGACGACGACGATCGCGCTTTGCTTGTCCTTCGAGTTCCAGACCGAGAACCACACTTCCGAGCCGTCCTTGTTGAACTCGGGCTGCACGACGCGCGGCTGGCCTTCGGGGATGCCCGCCCACTCGCCGATCGGCAGCGTGGTGAATTCGGGATCCTTGTCGGTCTCGCCGTTCATCTTCGAGATGTCGAAGACCGCGACCGAGGAGGAGATCTCCGCCTCCGGGTTGAGCGGCGCATCGACATAGAGGTGGTTCGAGCCCGGATAGGTCTTGATGAAGAGCGAGCCGCCGCCCAGCGCGTAGAAGCTGTCGACGATCTTCCAGGCCTGATCGGGGTGACCCTCCGGATCGGTGCCGATCAGCGCGACCGAGTCGTCGCCGAGGTGCGAGGTCGCCCAGACCGGGCCGAAGACCGGGTGTACGAAGTTCGCGCCACGGCCCGGGTGCGGGGTCTGGCCGCCGGTCTCGACCAGGGTGACGAGCTTGTCCTCCTTGGTGTCGACCACCGCGACCTTGCCGCGGGCATTGGCCGCCACCAGGAAATAGCGCTTCGTGCTGTCGAAGCCGCCGTCATGCAGGAAGCGTTCCGCCTCGATTTCCGTCGTCTTGAGGTTCTTCAGGTCGGTGTAATCGACCATCAGGATCTTGCCGGTCTCCTTCACGTTGACGATGAACTCGGGGTGGTAATGCGAGGCCACGATCGAGGCGACGCGCGGTTCGGGGTGATAGACCTGCTCGTCATAGACATTGCCGCGGGTCGAGACGATCTTGAGCGGCTCCAGCGTCTCGCCGTCCATGATCACGTATTGCGGCGGCCAGTAGCTGCCGGCGATCGCGTATTTGTCTTCCCAGCCCTCGAATTTCGAGGTCTCGATCGAGCGCGCCTCCGAGCCGACCTTGATCTCGGCCACGGTCGAGGGCGGATCCATCCAGAGGTCGATCATGTCGACCTTGGCGTCGCGGCCGATCACGAAGAGATAGCGCCCCGAGGCGGAGATGCGCGAGATATGCACCGCATAGCCGGTGTCGATCACCGTCTTGATCTCGTAGGTATTCGCGTCGATCAGCGCGACCTGACCGGCGTCGCGCAGCGTCACCGACATCAGATTGTCGAGATCGAGGTCGTTCATCTTCTTCGTCGGCCGGTCTTCCGGCTTCACGATGACCTTCCAGCTCTCCTTCATCTCCGGCATGCCGAATTCCGGCGGCGCGGGCGGATCGAGCATGACATAGCGCGCCATCAGATCGACCTGGGCCTCGCTCAGCTCGCCCGAGGTGCCCCAGTTCGGCATGCCCGCGGGCGAGCCGTAGGTGATGAAGCTCTGCAGGTAGTCATAGCCGTGTTCGCGGGTGATGTCGGGGGTCAGCGGCTTGCCGGTCGCACCCTTGCGCAGCACGCCGTGGCAGCCGGCGCAGCGCTGGAAGTAGATCGTCTTCGCCTCGTTGTATTCCTCCTGCGTCATCACCGGATCGTCGGCCTTGCGGCCGGGGATCTCGACGTTGATCTGGGCAAGCGTCGTCATCGAGGGTTCGTAGGCGGCGGCGGGGCCGTCGGCATGGCCGACCGGCTTGTCCTCGGCCCAGGCGATGGAAACGCCAAGGGCGAGGCCGAGCGCGGCACTCGCAAGCAGCGTCCTGCGGGCTTTGGGGGCTAGCGTGGTCATCGGGAATTTCTCCGTTCGCTGGTGAGGCGAGGCGGAGAATGCACAAATCCGTGAGCGCGCTTCCTTGACTTTTGTTAATGCGATCGCGGGTCGGCGTCGCGAAAGTCGGCCCGGGTCTGCAGCCGACCCGGATGGAACCTCGCGATGTGCCACTCGACCCTCTCCCCGGAAAGCGCCCGCCCCCTCTTCCGGCGCCTTCACGGGTCGCTTGCGCGCGGGCTGACGATCGCCGCGCTGGCGCTCGCATCGGTTCTGTCGCCGGCGCCCCCCGCCCGGGCGGAAAGCTTTTCCTCGGGCGGGGTGGTCGCCTCCGACGCGATCGAGGCCGCCGCGCCCGACGCGGCGATCGGCGCGGATCTTTTCGGCCAAAGCGCCCCGGTGCGCATCGAGCGCCTCGCCGACGGGGTGCCGGGCTGGGCCGCGCGCGACGGCACCGGCGCGCTTCTCGGCTATATCGGCTCGACCTGGGAAATCGCCGGTTCGGTCGGCTATTCCGGCCGCCCGCTCGACGTGCTCGTGGCGATCACGCCGCAGGCGAAGATCGCTGGCGCAAAGCTGATGCGCCATTCCGAACCGGTGCTGACGCTGGGCATCTCCGACGCCGACATCGCGCGTTTCGTGAACGGTTTCGCCGGTCTCGACCTCGCCGCGGCGCGCGAGGACATCCTGAAACCCGCCGATGACCTGCCCGACGTGATCGCCCGCGCCACGGTCTCGACCGGGGTGATCCGCGACGGCATCCTGCGCAGCGCGCGCACGCTGGCGATCGGGCGCGGGCTGATCGCGGCGGGCGGCGGCATCGACCGGCTGAGCTATGCTCCCGCCGACTGGGACGCGCTGCTTGCAATGGGCGCCCTTGCGCAGGCGCATGTCACGATGGACACCGCCGCGACCGCGCTGGCCGGGGCGAGCGTGCCCGTCCCCTCGGGCCCCGGCGCCTTTCTCGACCTCTGGACCGGGCTGATCGACACGCCGACCGTCGGGCAGAACCTGCTTGGCCAGCAGATGTTCACCCAGGCGGTGGGCGCCCTCGGCCCCGGCGAGACGGCGCTGATCGTGATCTCCGCCGGGGTGCAGTCGCCCCGTGGCACCGCGTGGAAACGCAGCGGAAGTTTCGAGCGGATCGCCGTGGTGCAGGGCGCGCAGCGCATCATGCCGCGCGCCGAGGATTTCCTGCTGATCAAGAAGCTCGCGATCGCGGGCGCGCCCTTTGCCAAGGAGATCTCGGTGTTCCGGATGCCGGCGCAGGGGTTCGAGCCGACCCTGCCCTTCCGCGTCGAGATCACCGCCGCGCGCGACACCGCGGCGGGCGGCACCGTCGCGATGGTGATCGGCGCGGATTACGCGCTGCCCGATGCCTTCCGCCTCGCGCCGCCCCCCGAACCCGAGGCGCTCTGGCACGAGATCTGGCGCGCGAAACGGGTGCAGACGGTCTTCACCGCCGCGATGCTCGGCGCGCTCACGCTGATCCTCTTCGCGCAGGAGGGAATCGTGCGGCGGCCGAAACTCTGGCGCCGGCTGCGCATCGGCTTCCTCGCCACCACGCTTTTCGGGCTGGGCTGGGGGATCAACGGGCAGCTTTCGGTGGTGCAGGTGATGGCCTTCGTGCAATCGCTGCTGACCGGCTTCCGCTGGGAGACCTTCCTGATCGAGCCGGTGATCTTCCTGATCTGGAGCTTCGTCGCGCTTGGTCTGCTGTTCTGGGGGCGCGGGGTCTATTGCGGCTGGCTCTGCCCCTTCGGCGCGCTGCAGGAGCTGCTCAACACCGCCGCGCGGCGCCTGGGCATCCGCCAGATCGCCGTGCCGCAAGCGCTGCACGAGCGGCTCTGGGTGATCAAATACACCCTCTTCGTGGCAATCCTCGCGCTGGGTTTCTACTCGATGCATGACGCGCTGGTGCTGGCCGAGGTCGAGCCCTTCAAGACCGCGATCTCGCTGCGCTTCCTGCGCGCCGGACCCTTCGTGCTCTTCGTGCTGGCGCTGCTTGGCGCCGGGCTCTTCATCGAGCGGTTCTATTGCCGCTACCTCTGCCCGCTCGGCGCCGGCCTCGCGATTCCGGCGAAGCTGAAGATCTTCGACTGGCTGAAGCGCCGCCCCCAATGCGGACGCGAATGCCGGCTGTGCGAGCCCTCCTGCACGGTGGGCGCGATCGACCCGCTCGGGCGGATCAACCCCAATGAATGCGTGCTCTGCCTGCGCTGTCAGGTGATCTACCACGACCCGACCGGCTGCACCGTGCTGAAGCGCCGCGCCCGTGCCGCCGCCCCGACATCCCCCGCCGCAGGAGCGCCGAAATGACCCTTCCCGCCCGCCTTTTCGGCGAAGGCTTCCGCATCTTCTTTCTCGCCGCCGGGATCTTCGGGCTGATCGCGGTGCTCTGGTGGGGGCTCTGGCTCGCCGATCTCGTCGCGCTGCCGCCCTCCGCCGTGGCGCCCGGCACGCTGCACGGCCATGAGATGATCTTCGGCTACGCCGCCGCCGCGATGGGCGGCTTCTTCCTCACCGCCGTGCCGAACTGGACCGGGGCGCAGGCGGCGAAACATCTTTTCATCGCGAGCGTCGCCGGGATCTGGCTTGCCGGGCGGATCGCCACGGCGCTGTCGGGGCATCTGCCGCCCGCGCTCGTCGCCGTGATCGACCTCGGCTTTCTGCCGGTGCTCGGCGCGAAGCTCCTGACCCAGCTGCTCAAGCGGCCAAAGCCGCAGAACCTGATGTTCCTCGCGCTGATCGCGCTGATGGAGGCGGGCGAGGCGCTGGTGCAGGCGGATTGGCTCGGCCTCGGCTGGGGCGATGCGGGGCGTGGGCTGCGGCTTGGTCTTTACGCCGCCTGCGCGATGATCGCCGTGCTTGGCGGACGGGTGACGCCGGCCTTCACCCGCAACGCGATGCTGCGCGAGGGGGTCGAGACCGGACTGCCCGTCTCGCGCCGCCCGCTCGAGGCCGCGGGGATCGCCGCCGCGATCGGCGTGGCACTGGCTGCGCTGCTCGACCTGCCCGAACCGGTGACGGGGGCGATGGCGCTCCTCGCCGGGGGGGCGCAATTGGCGCGGCTGATCGGCTGGCGCAGTCGCTGGACCCTGCGCCAGCCGATCCTCTGGGCGCTGCATCTGGGCTGGGCGCTGCTTGGCCTTGGCTATCTGCTCACCGGGCTCGCCGCCTTCGGGATCGGCGACGGCTTCGGCGCGCTGCATGTGCTTGGCATCGGCGCGGTGGGCGGCATGACGCTTGCGGTGATGAGCCGGGCGAGCCTTGGCCATACCGGGCGCGCCCTCGTCGCGCCGCGGCCGGTCGTCCTGGCTTACGCGCTGATCCCCGCCGCGACGCTCGCGCGCTGGCTCGCGAACGCCTGGCCCGCCGCACACGATCCGCTGACGCTCACCGCCGCCACGCTCTGGTGCGCGGCGATGGCGCTTTTCCTGGCCGCGCTCGGGCCGGCACTGCTTGGCCCGCGCGCCGTCACCCGGCCCCCGGTCGGCCCCGCGCCGCCGTTTCGGCCGCGCCCCAATGTCGCGGAGTGAGCCATGCTGAACCGTCGCCGTTTCCTCGCGCTGAGCGCCTGCGCCACCGCCCTGCCCGCGCGCGCCGCGCCGCCGGTCGCACGCTGGCACGGGGCGGCGATGGGCTCCGCCGCCACGCTCACGCTGAGCGGGCTCGACGATCACGCGGCGCGGCCGATCTTTGCCCGGGTCGAGGCCGAGCTGGCCCGGATCGAGGCGCAATTCTCGCTGCATCGCGACTCGGCGCTGACGCGGCTGAACCGTGACGGCCGCCTCGCCTATCCCGACCGCCAGATCCTCGATCTCTTCGCGCTCGCGGGCCGGGTCCATGCCGCCACGGCGGGCGCCTTCGACCCGACGGTGCAGCCGCTCTGGCGCGCGATCGCGGAGGGGCACGACCCCGGCGCGGCGCGCGCGCTGATCGGCTGGGCGGGGGTCGAGGTCACGCCCGCAGAGATCCGCCTCGCACGGCCGGGGATGGCGCTCACCTTCAACGGCATCGCGCAGGGCCATGCCGCCGACCGGATCGCGGATCTCCTGCGCGCCGAGGGGATGCGCGACGTGCTCGTCGACATGGGCGAGATCGCGGCGATGGGGCAGCGGCCGGGCGGCGGCCCCTGGCGGTCGCAGATCGTGGGGCCCGATGGCCTTCCCGCGGGGCGGCTCGATCTGCGCGACCGTGCGCTGGCCACTTCGGCGCCTGCGGGCACGCGGATCGGCCCCGGGGGCGACGCGCCGCATATCCTCGATCCGCTCGGACCGCGCACGCCGCGCTGGCGGCTCGCCGCCGTCGCCGCGCCCCGGGCCGCGCTGGCCGATGCGCTTTCGACCGCGGCCTGCGTGATGGACCGCGTCGCGATCGAAGCCGCGCTCACGGCCTTTCCCGGCGCCACGCTCGTCGCGCTCGCCTGAGCGCCAGGCCCGCGCGCGGAATTCCCGACGGATTCACACACGATTGACTTTCGTTAAGGCGAGTCACCCCCCGCCGCGGCGAAGTGAGCCCACGATCAACCGCTCCGAAAAGGAGAGCGCATATGCGCGAAGTCATGACCAA
>NZ_JBFXGV010000006.1:87897-121380 GCF_050177655.1 Paenirhodobacter sp. | reverse complement strand
GGTCTCAGCCAAGCGCCGCGTCACAGCGCGCGCAGGTATGCGCATGCTTGTGCGTGCCGACATCGGGCAGGATCTTCCAGCAGCGCTCGCATTTCTCGCCCTCCGCCGTCTCGAAGACGACGGCGACGCCAGCCACTTCGGGCAGGCGGAACGCTTCGTTCGGGGCCGGATCGGTGGTCAGCGTCAGCGCCGAGGTGATGCAAAGCTCGGCGAAGTCGATCGACTTCAGCGCGGCGGCGAGATCGGCCTCTTCCACATGCACCACCGGGGCCGCCTCGAGCGAGGCGCCGATCACCTTGGCCGTGCGCTGCACCTCGAGCGCGGCGGTCACCACGCGGCGGGCGCGGCGGATGCCGTCCCATTTCTGGGCGAGCGGCTCGTCGCGCCAGTCGGCGGGCGTCGCGGCGAAGTCCTGCAGATGGACCGAGCTTTCCTCGCCCGGGAAACGCGAGAGCCAGACGTCTTCCATGGTGAAGGGCAGGATTGGCGCGAGCCAGGTGGTGAGCCGGTGGAACAGCAGGTCCATCATCGTGCGCGCGGCGCGCCGGCGCAGGCTCGCGGGCGCATCGCAGTAAAGCGCATCCTTGCGCACGTCGAAGTAAAGCGCCGAGAGATCGACGGTGCAGAAGGTGAAGAGCGTCTGGAACACGCCCTGGAAGTTGAACGCCGCATAGTCGCGCCGCACCGCATGGTCGAGCTCGGCCAGGCGATGCAGGATCCAGCGCTCGAGCTCGGGCATCTCGGCGGGGGCGACACGCTCGGCCTCGTCAAAGCCGGCCAGCGCGCCAAGCATGAAGCGCAGCGTGTTGCGCAGCCGCCGATAGCTGTCGGCCGTGCCCTTGAGGATCTTCGGCCCGATGCGCTGGTCGGCGGTGTAATCCGCCTGCGCGACCCAGAGCCGCAGGATATCGGCGCCGTATTCGTCGATCACCTCCTGCGGCGCCACGGTATTGCCGATCGACTTCGACATCTTCATGCCCTTCTCGTCGAGCGTGAAGCCGTGGGTCACCACGTTGCGATAGGGCGCCCGGCCCTTGGTGGCGCAGCCCTGCAGAAGCGAGCTGTGGAACCAGCCGCGGTGCTGGTCGGTGCCCTCGAGATAGACATCGGCGATGCCGTCCTTGGTGCCATCCTTGCGGTCGCGCAGCACGAAGGCATGGGTCGAGCCAGAGTCGAACCAGACGTCGAGCACGTCATAGATCTGCACGTAGTCCTCGGGGTCCGCGACGCCGGCAAGCACCGTGGCCTTGAAGCCGTCACGATACCAGGCATCGGCGCCATCCTGCTCAAAAGCGGCGACGATCCGGGCATTCACCTCGGCATTCTTGAGCAGGAAGTCGGGATCGGTCGGCTTCGCGCCCTTCTTGGTGAAGCAGGTGAGCGGCACGCCCCAGGCGCGCTGGCGGCTCAGCACCCAGTCGGGGCGGTTCTCGATCATCGAATGCAGGCGGTTGCGACCCGCGGGCGGGGTGAACTTGACCAGCTCCTCGATCGAGCGCAGCGCGCGCTTGCGGATCGTGTCGCCATAGCTGCCCATGCCGTCATCGAGCGTGACGTCGATCGCGGCGAACCATTGCGGCGTGTTGCGATAGATCACCGGCGCCTTCGAACGCCAGGAATGCGGGTAGGAGTGCTTGATCTTGCCCTTTGCGAGCAGCGCGCCGGCCCAGGCGAGCTGCTTGATGTTCGAGACATTCGCCGGGCCTTCCTTGCCGTTTTCGTCGAGGATCGCCTCGCCGCCGAAGATCGGCAGATCGGCGCGATAGCTGCCGTCCGCCTCGACGTTATAGGTCATCGGCAGCTTGAATTTCAGGCCAAGCTGATAGTCGTCATCGCCGTGCGAAGGCGCGGTATGGACGAAGCCGGTGCCGGCCTCCTCGGTGACGTGATCGCCGGGCAGCATCGGGACGGGGTAATCCCATTCGCCCGCGCCGCCCTCGATCCCGTTATAGGGATGCTTGAGGATCACACCTTCGAATTCGCTGACGGCGACATCGCGCAGCCGGGTGAAGCCCGTGACCTTCGCAGCGCTCATCACGCTTTCGGCCAGCGCATCGGCAAGGATCAGCGTCTCGCCCGCGACGGCGGTCGATTTCTCATCCGCCGTGTCGACGCGATACATCCCATAGGCGATGCCCGGGCCATAGGCCACGGCGCGGTTCTGCGGGATCGTCCAGGGGGTGGTCGTCCAGATCACGACCTTCGCGCCGTCGAGGCCCGCGACCGGCGTGAACCGCACCCAGATCGTGTGGCTCGTGTGGTCGTGATATTCGACCTCGGCCTCGGCCAGCGCGGTCTTTTCGACCGGCGACCACATCACCGGTTTCGAGCCCTGATAAAGCGTGCCGTCCATCAGGAATTTCATGAATTCCTCGGCGATCACCGCCTCGGCGTGGAAGGCCATGGTCAGATAGGGATCGGCCCAGTTGCCGGTGACGCCGAGGCGCTTGAACTCCTCGCGCTGGATCGCGACCCAGCCCTCGGCGAACTTGCGGCATTCCTGGCGGAAGGCGACGGTATCGACGTCGTCCTTGTTCAGCCCCTTGGCGCGATACTGCTCTTCGATCTTCCATTCGATCGGCAGGCCGTGGCAGTCCCAGCCGGGGACATAGCGGCTGTCGTGGCCCATCATCTGATGCGAGCGCACGATGATGTCCTTGATCGTCTTGTTCAGCGCATGGCCGATGTGCAGATGGCCGTTGGCATAGGGCGGGCCGTCATGCAGCACGAAATCGGGGCGCGGGGTGCCCTTGGCGGTCGCTTCGGCGGCCTTCTCGCGCAGCCGGTCATAGACGCCGATCCGCGCCCAGCGGGCAAGCCATTCCGGCTCGCGCGCCGGCAGGCCCGCACGCATCGGGAAATCGGTTTCGGGCAGAAAGACGGTGTCGCGGTAATCGACGGTATTTTCGGGCGTATCGGCGCTCATCTGGGATCATCCTCGAAAGGGCAGGGCGCGATGCGCCCGGGGTTTTGCTCGCATATCCCGGCTACCCTGACGCGTCAGAGCGCCGGGCGGCTAATTCGAAGGAGAGGGCAAAACCGGGTCATGCGGGCCTTATAGGCAAGCGCGCAAAGGCCGGCAAGCGGGGAAAGGGGGGCGCTGCCCCCGTCTGCTGACGCAGACTCCCCCGAGGTATTTCGCGCAAGATGAAAGAGGAGCTGTGACTTCATCTTGCCGGAAATACCTCGGGGGTGAGCCCGGAACGGGCGAGGGGGCAGCGCCCCCTCTTTGCCTTCCCCGCCACTTGGCCTAGGGTGGCCGCGACGATCAGGAGGGGACGATGAGCGATCAGATCGGGATGCCGGGGGCCGAGGATATCGCGGCGATGTTCACCCGCGCGAGTGGCGAGTATCTCTTCGCGCGCTGGGGGCGGCCGATCGTGCCGGTGGTCTTCGGTGTCGACGCCGCGACGCTGGCCACTGTGAAGGGCGCGGTCGAGGCGGTGGTGGCGCTCGCCGGCCACAAGATGGCCGAGACCGATCCCGAGCTTGGCGCCAATCTGATGATCTTCTTCTTCCGCGACTGGCAGGAGCTGCTCGAGGTGCCGAACCTCGATCAGATGATCGACGGGCTCGCCGATATCGTGGCGCGGCTCGACGATGCCGGCGCGAACCAGTATCGCACCTTCCGCTTCGATCGCGACGGCGCGATCCGGGCCTGTTTCGCCTTCGTCCGCATGGATGCCGCGCTCGACGAGGTGCCGGCGGAGACGATCGCGCTCAATCAGGCGGTGCAGATGATCCTGCTTTGGGGGGAGAGCGCCTTTGCCGCCCATCCGCCGCTCGCGATGGCGCGGGGGGTGACGGTGCTGCGCCCCGAGATCGCGGCGATCATCCGCGCGGCCTATGACCCGGTGATGCCCCCGGTCGCGCAGGACGCAAGCCACGCGCTGCGCCTTGCCGCGCGTCTGGCGGCTCAGGGCTGAGCTGGCGCCGCGCCGTATTCCGCCCAAAGCCCGCCCTTCAGGGCGAGCCAGACCGAAACGCTGCGCCCCGTCGGCAGATCGCGGATCTGCAGCGGGCCGGTCACGTCGGACATCCGCAGGATCACCGGCGCGCCCGGGTCGCGGAAGGAGATTTCGACGCTGTTCACCCCGGGGCAGTTCGCGGGGCTTTCCTGCCAGCCGGTTCCCGCGGGGGTGCCGGGCGGGGCGGCGACGGAGCACGCGCGCCCGTCGGCGTAATGCAGATGAAGTGCCTGCGGATCGAGCGTGGCGCGTTCCGGTGCCGTGGAGCGGGCGCGCTCGATCGGATCGGCGGCCTCGACGCAGGCGGCGAGCGCCAGGACGAGGCCGAGGAGAGGGAGGCGGGTCGTCGGCAGGTTCATCGCGGTCACCTCAGGCGCAGCCCCCTTCGACGGGGGCGTTTTGGGGGGACGTTCGGGGGCGGAGCCGCCCCCGGTGGCCGCGACATGGTGCCGCCTGATCCGGCCCGGGGCAAGTGCGCAGGGATCCGCGCTTGCCCGCGCCGCCCTGCCGGGCTAGGCCTTGGCCGGAAAGGGGGCGGCCATGGCACATGAATTTCCGATCCGGGTCTATTACGAGGACACCGATCTCGCCGGCATCGTCTATTACGCGAATTACCTGAAGTTCATCGAGCGCGGCCGCTCCGAATGGGTGCGCGCGATGGGCGTCGATCAGGTCGCGATGAAGCGCGAGCTCGGCCTCGTCTTCGCCGTGCGCCGGGTCGAGGCCGACTACCTGCGCCCCGCGAAATTCGACGACGAGCTGATCGTGACCACCGATCTCGTCGCCGAAACCGGCGCGCGGATCGTGATGGAACAGGCGGTGATGCGCGGCGCGGAAAAGCTTTTCACCGCCACCGTCACCCTTGTCTGCCTCACCGAAACCGGTGCGGCTGCGCGGCTTCCCGCCGAGGTTCGGCGCAAACTCGCCCCTCCGCTGCATTGATCGCGCTGCATGGCGGCATTCGCTGCGCTGCAATGACGCAGATGTTATGGCGTTCCCCCTGAATCTCCGGTAGAATCACTGCTAATGAGGGGCCCGGGCAGAGGCCCCGTTCGAGAGCAGTGACCAATGGACCAGCAAACCCTTGCGATGACGCAGGAGATGGATTTCTCCTTGCTTGCGCTTTTCCTGCGCGCCTCGCTGACCGTGAAACTCGTGATGATGCTTCTGACGATGGCCAGTTTCTGGTCCTGGTCGATCATCATCCGCAAATACATCACCTTCCGCGCCGCGCGCTCGGAGGCGGATGCCTTCGACCGCGCCTTCTGGTCGGGTGAGCCGCTCGACGAGCTTTTCGACCAGATCGGCCCGGCCCCCGATGGCGCGAGCCAGCGCATCTTCGCGGCCGGCATGCTCGAATGGCGCCGCTCGCACCGCCAGGACGGCGAGCTGATCGCCGGCGCCCAGGCGCGCATCGACCGCTCGATGGATGTCGCGATCGCGAAGGAGCAGGAGAACCTGAACTCGGGGCTGAGCTTCCTCGCCACCGTCGGGTCGACCGCGCCCTTCGTCGGCCTCTTCGGCACGGTCTGGGGCATCAAGGTCGCCTTCGAGGAGATCGCGATCTCGCAGAACACCTCGCTCGCGGTCGTCGCGCCCGGCATCTCGGAGGCGCTCGTCGCCACCGCGCTTGGCCTGCTCGCCGCGATTCCGGCGGTTATCTTCTACAACAAGCTCTCGGGCGACGCCGACAAGATCGGCGCGGGCTACGAGGCTTTCGCCGACGAATTCGCCACCATCCTTTCGCGCCAGCTGGACGCCTGAGCCATGGGCGCGGGGGTGGTCAAGAAATCGGGCGGTGGCGGGCGGCGCCGGCGCGGGGCGCATGGCAAGCACGCGGTGATGGGCGAGATCAACGTCACGCCGATGGTCGACGTGATGCTCGTGCTGCTCATCATCTTCATGGTCGCCGCGCCGATGATGACGGTGGGCGTGCCGCTCGAACTGCCGAAGACCGCGGCGAAGGCCGTGCCGACCGAGCAGGAGGAGCCGCTTGCGGTCTCGCTGCAGAAGGACGGCACCGTCTCGCTGATGAACAGCCCGGTCGACGAGGCCGATCTCGTGACCCAGCTCAAGGCGATCGCGCAGGAGCGCGACAGCGACAAGATCTACCTGCGCGCCGATGGCGGCATCGAATATGCGCGCGTGGTCGAGGTGATGGGGGCGCTCAATGCGGGCGGCTTCAACAATATCGTTCTGGTGACGGACACCGGCGGACCGTCGCTGACGGGGAAAGCCGCGGCGGGGAACTGAGGCGCCCATGCGCATGGAACGGGCGGACAGGATCGGGACGGGGATCTCGGCGGCGCTGCATATCGCGGTGATCGTCTGGGCGATCGTGGGCACTTCGTGGTTCAAGACGAAGCCGAGCGAGCCGATCCAGATGACCCAGGTCTCGACGATCACCGAGGCGCAGTTCCAGGCGATGCAGGCGGCTGCGCCGAAGGCCTCGGATGCGCCCGCGCAGCCCGAGGCGCCGGCGACGGCCGAGGCCACGCCGGAAACCGCGGCGCCCGAAACCTCGCCCGCGCCGCAACCCGCGCCCGAGCCGCCGCCCGAACCGGCGCCCGCGCCCGAGCCGCAGCCCGACATGACCGATCTGACGGAGCCCACGCCGCCCGCCGAGGTGGCCGAGGTTCCGCCCTCGATGATGCCGCCGGTCGAGGAACCGCAGGACACACAGACCCCCGACATGTCGCCGCGCCCGCGCGCGAAACCCGCGCAGCGCATCGCGCCGACACCCGCCGAGGCGCCCGCGCCCGACGCGAAAGTGTCCGACACCGCGGTCGCCGAGACGCGCCCCGATCCGGCCGCGAAGCCCGAAAAGCCCGAGGAAAAGCCGAAGGAAGAGGCCGCGCCGCCGGAATCGGCGACGAAGATCGTGACCGAGGCGGAAAAGACCGATCTGCCCGAGCAGACCTCGGCCCCGGCCTCGACCCCGCGGCCGCGCACGAAACCCGCGAAACCCGCCGAGAAACCGGCGGAGACGAAAACCGCGAGCGCCGACACGAAGACCGACACCAAGTCTGACAAGCCCGCCAGCGACAAGCCCGCGACGAAACCCGCAAGCGACACCCCCGCGAAACCGGCGGCGGCGAAGCCCGCGAAATCCTCGAGCGCGGTGAACGACGCGCTGGCCGCCGCGGCGGCGGAACAGTCCGGCGCGAAGGAGAACACCGGCTCGGGCGGGCTTGGCGTGGCGAAGAACGGCCCGCCGGTAACCGCGGGCGAGAAAGAGGCGCTGATCGTCGACGTGAAGGCCTGCTGGAACGTCGGCGCGCTGAGCTCGGAGGCGCTGCGCACCACGGTGACGGTGCAGGTCGACATGCAGCCGAACGGCAAGCCGGTGACGAGCTCGATCAAGATGACGGGCTATGACGGTGGCTCGGAGGCGGCGGCGAAACAGGCCTTCGAGGCGGCGCGGCGCGCGATCATGCGCTGCGGTTCTGACGGCTTCCCGCTGCCCGCCGAGAAATACGGCTGGTGGCAGCAGATCGAAATCGTCTTCAACCCGACGAAGATGCGGATGAAATAGGGCGGGAAACCGCTGATTGTCAGGCGCTTGTGATGCGCCTGCAGCGAAAGACAGGTTACAACGGGCAAAGGCCCAATCGAGGACGGATGATGTTGCGTTTTGCTCTGGCCGCTGTTGCGGCGCTGATGATCGGACCGGGGATCGCCGCGGCCCAGCAGGGACCGCTCCATATCGAGATCGACGACGGCGTGATCGAACCGATGCCCTATGCGATGCCGACCTTCGCCGACGAGGGCGGCGCCGGCTCGATGGCGGCGCAGATCTCGCAGGTGATCAACGCCGATCTGAGCGGCACCGGTCTTTTCCGTCAGATCCCGGAAAGCGCCTATATCCAGAAATTCACCAGTTTCGACCTGCCGGTGAGCTATTCCGACTGGCAGGCGATCAACGCGCAGGCGCTGATCACCGGCGCGGTCTCGACCCAGGGCGGCAAGATCGTGGTGAAGTTCCGCCTGTTCGACGTCTACGCCGGCAGCCAGCTCGGCGATGGCCAGCAGCTCGCCGCCTCGCCGCAAAGCTGGCGCCGCCTCGCGCACAAGGTCGCCGACGTGATCTATTCGCGGATCACCGGCGAGAGCGGCTATTTCGACAGCCGCGTCGTCTTCGTTTCCGAATCGGGCCCGAAGGACAAGCGCCAGAAACGCCTCGCGCTGATGGATTACGACGGCGCGAATGTCAGCTATCTCACCGACAGCTCGACGATCGTGCTCGCGCCGCGGTTTTCGCCCGATGGCTCGAAAGTGCTTTACACCACCTTCGAGACCGGCTTCCCCCGGATCAAGATGCTCAACGTCGGCAATGCCGCAGGCACGCTCCTGCCGGAGATGCCGGGCACGATGACCTTCGCGCCGCGGTTCTCGCCCGATGGCAATTCGATCGTCTATTCGCTCGAGCAGAACGGCAATACCGACCTCTACAAGATGTCGGTCTCGGGCGGCGATCCGGTGCGGCTGACGAATTCGCCCGCGATCGAGACGGCCCCCTCCTATAGCCCCGACGGCTCGCGCATCGTGTTCGAGAGCGACCGCTCCGGCACGCAGCAGCTCTACATCATGCCGGCGGGCGGCGGCGAACCGACCCGCATCTCCTATGGCGACGGGCGCTACGGCACCCCGGTCTGGTCGCCGCGCGGCGACATGATCGCCTTCACGAAACAGGCGGGCGGGCGCTTCTTCATCGGCGTGATGCGCACCGACGGTTCGGAGGAGCGGCTGCTCACCGCCTCCTTCCTCGACGAGGGCCCGACCTGGTCGCCGAACGGGCGCGTGATCATGTTCACCCGCGAAAGCCCCGGTGCCGCGGGCGGTGCGAAGCTCTTCACGGTCGATATCTCGGGGCGGAACCTGAAGGCGATCGAGGGCGTCGGTGGCGCCTCCGATCCGGCGTGGTCGCCGCTGCTGCCCTGAGCGCGGCGCCGATTCACAACGGATTTCAAACCTGATAACCTGCCCGAAACGGGCGAACCAAAGGCGGTAACGACATGAACATGGCAACCAAGGCAGCGCTGGCTCTCGCGCTGGTGGCCCTCGCGGCCTGTAACAATCCGGACAAATACGGCAAGAACGGCGGCGTGGTCGATCCGGGTGGCGCCTATGGCGACGGCGGCGTCTCGCAGGGCTCGATCAACGATCCGAACTCGCCGGCCTATTTCAACCAGTCGATCGGCGACATGGTCCATTTCCAGGTCGACCAGTCGACCCTGACCGACGAGGCCCGCGGCATCCTGAGCCAGCAGGCGCAATGGCTGAACGGCCACGGCTCCTATGCCGCGATCATCGAAGGCCATGCCGACGAACAGGGCACCCGCGAATACAACCTCGCGCTCGGTGCGCGTCGTGCGAGCGCGGTGCAGGAATACCTGATCTCGCAGGGCGTCTCGGGTTCGCGCCTGCGCACCGTTTCCTACGGCAAGGAACGTCCGCTCGCGGTTTGCTCGACCGAGGAATGCTACTCGAAGAACCGTCGCGCGGTGACGGTGATCTCGCTCGGCGCGGGGAGCTGATCTGATGCGGCGGGTGATGCTGGGGGCGGCCTTGGCGCTGGCGCTGGCCGCGCCCGCCTTGGCCGATGACAAGGCGCAGACGCTGGCCGATATCCGTTCGGAGCTTGGCCAGCTTTCGGCGCAGCTGCAATCCCTGCGTTCGGAGCTGGTCGCTTCGGGCGCGAAGGGGATGCAGGCGGCGGGCGGGTCTTCGGCGCTGCAGCGGATGGATGCGATGGAGGCGGAGCTGAGCCGGCTCACCTCGCGCACCGAGCAGCTGCAGAACCGGATCGACCAGGTTGTGAAGGATGGCACCAACCGGGTCGGCGACCTCGAGTTCCGCGTCTGCGAGATGGAAGAGGGCTGCGATCCCTCGACGATCGGGCAGACCCAGCCGCTCGGCGGGGCGGCCCCGGCCGCGCCTTCGGTGACGGCGGCGGCCCCGAGCAGCGTCGCGCCTGCGGGCGGCGATTTGGCGATGAACGAGCAAAGCGACTTCGATCGGGCCAAGGGGGTGCTCGATCAGGGTGACTTTCGCGGCGCCGCTGACCTCTTTAAGACCTTTGCCGAAACCTATCCGGGTGGCCCCCTGACGGGCGACGCGATGTATCTGCGCGGCCAGGCGCTGCATAAGGCGGGTGACGTGCCCGGCGCGGCGCGGGCCTGGCTCGACGCTTTCTCGGCGGCGCCCGAGGGGCCGCGGGCGGCGGACAACCTGCTCGAACTTGGCAAGTCGCTTGGCGATCTCGGCCAGAAGACCGAGGCCTGCGCGACCTTGGCCGAAGTGCCCGCGCGCTTCCCCGGTTCGGCCGCGGCCGGGCAGGTGGGGGCGGCGCAGGCGTCGCTCGGCTGTCCGTGAGCGGCGAACCGGAGCATCCCGTGCCCAAGGATCCCTCGACGCGCGCTTTCATGGCGCGCGTCGATGCGCTTTTCGGGGCTGTCGGAAACGACCGGGCCGCTCGGGACGATGCGCTGTTGGTTGGGCTGGGCGACGCGGCGCTGATGGTGGCGCGTCTGCGGGAGGGGGCCGGGTTTGGCCCTGTCGCCGTGGCAGTCTCGGGGGGCAGCGACTCGATGGCGGCGCTGCATGCGCTGCACGAGACGATGCCGGTGATTGCGGTGACGGTCGATCACGGGCTGCGCCCCGAAGCCGCCGAGGAGGCGCATTTCGTGGCGCAGGCGGCGGCGCGCCTCGGGATCGGGCACGAGATCCTGCGCTGGCAGCGCAGCGAAACCCACGGCAACCTGATGGATCAGGCGCGGCGGGCGCGGCAGGCGCTGATCGCCGACTGGGCGCGCGGGCGGGGCATTCGCCACGTCGTGCTGGGCCATACCGCCGATGACGAGGCCGAGAGCTTCGTGATGCGGCTCGCGCGCTCCTCCGGGCTTTCGGGGTTGAGCGGCATGCGCAAGACCTGGGTCGCCGAGGGCGTGCACTGGTATCGCCCCTTCCTGCGGCTGAGCCGGGCGCAGTTGCGCGGTTATCTGCAGCGCCGCGGGATCGGCTGGATCGAGGATCCGAGCAACGAGGACTCGCGCTTCGAGCGGGTGCGGGTGCGTCAGGCGCTGGCGCTGCTCGAGCCGCTTGGCGTGACGCGGGCGGTGATCGCGCAGGTGGTCGAGAATCTCGGCGAGGCTGAGGAGACGTTGCGCCATGTGTTGCGTGCGGAGGTCGGGAGCGTCGTGCTGGAGGATCGCGGCGATCTGGTGCTCGATCTCGGGACGGGCCTCGATCGGCTGCAGGGCGAGCTGATGCGGATGTTCCTTGATGCGGCGTTGCGCTGGGTTTCGCGGCAGGATTACGGGCCGCGGGCGGAAAAGCTGATCGACCTGTGGCACGATCTGCCCGAACTGCGGCAACGTACGCTGCATGGCTGTCTGATCAGCCGGCGCGGCGACAGTCTGCGCATCACCCGCGAGGCAAAGGCGGTGGCGGGGCTACGCGTGCCCTTGGGGCAGGTCTGGGACCGCTGGGCGCTCGAGGGACCGGCCGAGCCGGGGCTCGAGATTGCGGCGCTCGGGGCCGGGGGGCTGGTGCAGGTGAAGGACTGGCGCGAGAGCGGCCTGCCGCGCGCCTCGCTCTTCGCCTCGCCCGCCGTCTGGCGTGGAGAAGCGCTGATCGCCGCCCCGCTTGCGGGGCTCGAAAACGGCTGGAAAGCGCGAATTGACCGCGGCGCATTCGCCGCATCGCTAATCAGGCGTTGAACCTCCCGGTTTAATGCCTATTTTCACCCGAAAGGCGCCGGCCCGACCGGTGCCGGAACAAGTTTGGAGGTTCCCCTTTGGGCAACGCGCGCAACCTGGCCTTTTGGGCCGTGCTGTTCCTGCTGATCCTGGCGCTGTTCAACCTCTTCGGGGATGGACAGAGCGCGATGAACGCGCGCTCCGTGTCCTATTCGGATTTCATCGCCGCGGTCGACAAGGGCGAGGTGAAACAGGTCCAGCTCGACGGCGAGGATGTGCGTTATCAGCTTGCCGACGGCACCACTTTCTCCACCGTCAAACCCGAAAGCGACCAGATCGCCGAGATGCTGATCACCAAGGGCGTCGCGGTGAACGTGGTGAAGCAGCAGCAATCCGGCTTCATGTCGCTTCTGGGCGTCTGGCTGCCCTTCATCGTGATGATCGGGATCTGGATCTTCTTCATGAACCGCATGCAGGGCGGCGGCAAGGGCGGGGCCATGGGCTTCGGCAAGTCGAAGGCGAAGCTTTTGACCGAAAAGCAGGGCCGCGTCACCTTTGACGACGTCGCCGGCATCGACGAGGCCAAGGAAGAACTGGAAGAGATCGTCGAATTCCTGCGCAATCCGCAGAAATTCTCGCGCCTCGGCGGCAAGATCCCGAAGGGCGCGCTGCTCGTCGGCCCGCCTGGCACCGGCAAGACGCTTCTGGCGCGCGCGATCGCGGGTGAGGCGGGCGTGCCCTTCTTCACCATCTCCGGCTCCGATTTCGTCGAGATGTTCGTGGGCGTCGGCGCGTCCCGCGTGCGCGACATGTTCGAACAGGCGAAGAAGAACGCCCCCTGCATCGTCTTCATCGACGAGATTGACGCGGTGGGACGCGCCCGTGGCGTCGGCATCGGCGGCGGCAATGACGAACGCGAGCAGACGCTGAACCAGCTTCTCGTCGAGATGGACGGCTTCGAGGCGAACGAGGGGATCATCATCATCGCCGCCACCAACCGCAAGGACGTGCTCGACCCGGCGCTGCTGCGCCCCGGCCGCTTCGACCGGCAGATCCACGTGCCGAACCCCGATATCAAGGGCCGCGAGAAGATCCTCACCGTCCACGCCCGCAAGGTGCCGACCGGCCCCGACGTCGACCTGCGCGTGATCGCGCGCGGCACCCCGGGCTTCTCGGGCGCCGATCTGGCGAACCTCGTGAACGAGGCGGCGCTGATGGCCGCGCGCGTCGGCCGGCGCTTTGTCACGATGGAAGATTTCGAGCAGGCGAAGGACAAGGTGATGATGGGGGTCGAGCGGCGCTCGATGGTGCTGACCCCCGAGCAGAAGGAAATGACCGCCTATCACGAGGCCGGTCACGCCGTCGTCGGCCTGAAACTTCCGAAATGCGATCCGGTCTACAAGGCGACGATCATTCCGCGCGGTCAGGCGCTTGGCATGGTGGTGTCGCTGCCGGAGATGGACAAGCTCAACTACCACAAGGACGAGGCCAAGCAGAAGATCGCCATGACGATGGCGGGCAAGGCGGCCGAGATCCTGAAATGGGGCGAGGAGCATGTCTCGAACGGCCCGGCGGGCGACATCATGCAGGCCTCGGCGATTGCGCGGGCGATGGTGATGCGCTGGGGCATGTCGGACAAGGTCGGCAATATCGACTATTCCGAGGCGCATGAGGGCTATCAGGGCAATACCGGCGGTTTCTCGGTCTCGACCAAGACCAAGGAGCTGATCGAGGAAGAGGTCCGCGGCCTGATCGAGGACGGCTATGTCGAGGCGCGCCGAATCCTGACCGAGAACCAGGAGGAATGGGAGCGTCTCGCGCAGGGGCTGCTCGAATACGAGACCCTCACCGGCGACGAGATCAAGAAGGTGATGGCGGGCGAGCCGATTGGCAAGGATGACGACGCTGGCGGCAGCGCCGCGCCGGGCCTGCCCTCGGTCACCGCCCTGCCGAAGACGAAGCCCGCGGCAAAGGGCGATGACCCCGCCCCCGAACCCCTCGCCTGACACGGAGAAACCGATGGGCCGGACGCCCGGCAGGCAAGACTGGAACCCCGAAGCCTATGGTCGCTTTGCCGATCTGCGGCTGCAGCCCGCGCTGGATCTTCTGGCGCGGGTTTCCGAGCTTCCGCACGGGCGCATCATCGACCTCGGCTGCGGTGCCGGCGCGGCGGGGCCTGCGCTCGCCACGCGCTGGCCCGAGCGCAAGCTGATCGGCGTCGATGCCTCGCCCGCGATGCTGGAACAGGCGGCGGCGACCGGCGCCTATCGGCGCTGCGATCTCGCCGATATCCGCGACTGGACCCCGACGAAACCGCCCGCGCTGATCTTTGCCAATGCCGTGCTGCAGTGGCTGCCCGACCACCCCGCGCTGATCGCGCGGCTCGCCGGCGCGCTCGTGCCGGGCGGCAAGCTCGCGGTGCAGATGCCGATGCAATGGGGCGCGCCCTCGCATCGCTTCCTGCGCGATTTCGCCGCCGAGATGTTCCCCGACCGGTTCCCCGCCGAGGGCTGGAAATCGCCCGTCGCGCCCGCCACCGATTACGCGCGCATCCTCGCGCCGCTCGGCTCCGCCGCGGTCTGGACCAGCGAATATGTCCAGCGCCTCGCGCCCACCGAGGGCGCCCATCCGGTGCGCCGCTTCACCGAATCGACCGCGCTGCGCCCCTTCGCCGAAAAGCTGAGCGAAAGCGAGCTTGCCGCCTTCCTCGCCCGCTATGAGACGGCGCTCGCCGCGGCCTATCCGGCCGAGGCGGACGGCACCGTGCTCTTCCCCTTCCGTCGTCTCTTCTTCGTCCTCGAGGTGTCCTGATGCCTGCCCTGAAAGCGACCCAGTTCCGTGGCGAGATTGTCTTTCTGGGCCTCGTCGAGCCCGGCACGGGCCTTGCCTCGCGCCCGCGCGAACGGCTCGTGCTCGGCTTCGAGGGCGCCGAGGGGGAGGCGCATTCGGGTCGCACCCGCGCAAGCTGTTCGCGGGTGACCGAACAGCACGAGATCGGCACCGAGATCGCCAATACCCGGCAGGTCACGATCCTCTCGCAGGAGGAGCTGGCCGAGACCGCCTTCGTCATGCATCTGCCGCAGCTCATGCCGGAATGGGTCGGCGCCAATATCGTGCTGCGCGGCCTGCCCGATCTGACGCATCTGCCGCCCTCGTCGCGGCTGCAGGGGCCCGATGGCGCGACGCTGGTGATCGATATGGAGAACCGCGCCTGCGTGCTGCCGGGCAAGGTGATCGAGCATCACCACCCCGGCGCCGGCGCGCGCTACAAGCCCGCCGCGCATAACCGCCGCGGCGTGGTCGCCTGGGTCGAGCGGCCCGGCGTGCTCGAACTCGGCCAGGAGCTGCGTCTGCATATCCCCGATCAGCGCGCCTGGGAGCACATGGCCGACGTGCGCGGCTGAAGGCCGCGCCGGATTCCGCCCGCGCATGTCGCTTCCGGCCTTTTTCTTCGCCGCGCGAAACGGTTAGGCTGCGCGCGGAGGAGGATCCCATGCGTTCAGACATCGAGATTGCCCGCGCGGCCGAAAAACGCCCGATGCCCGAGATCGCCGCAAAGCTCGGCATCCCGGAGGAGGCGCTGATCCCCTATGGCCGCGACAAGGCAAAGGTCGACGCGGCGTTCATCCGCGCTCTGGCCGACCGGCCCGAGGGGCGGCTGATCCTCGTCACCGCGATCAACCCGACGCCTGCGGGCGAGGGCAAGACGACGACCACGGTCGGCCTTGGCGATGCGCTCGCCCGGATCGGCCAGCGCGTCGCGATCTGCCTGCGCGAGGCGAGCCTTGGCCCGAATTTCGGCATGAAGGGCGGCGCGGCCGGCGGCGGCATGGCGCAGGTCGTGCCGATGGAGGAGATGAACCTCCATTTCACCGGCGATTTCCACGCGATCACCGCGGCGCATAACCTGCTCGCGGCGATGATCGACAATCACATCTACTGGGGCAACGAGCTTGGCATCGACACCCGCCGCGTGAGCTGGCGCCGCGTGCTCGACATGAACGACCGCGCGCTGCGCGAGGTGGTCGTGGGGCTGGGCGGCGTCGCGAACGGTTTCGCGCGCGAGAGCGGCTTTGACATCACCGTCGCCTCCGAGGTGATGGCCTGCCTCTGCCTCGCCGAGGATCTCGCCGATCTCGAGGCGCGGCTCGGTCGCATCGTGATCGGCGCGCGGCGCGACCATTCCGCCGTGACCTGCGCCGAGATTGGCGCGGCGGGGGCGATGGCGGTGCTGCTCAAGGAGGCGATGCAGCCGAACCTCGTGCAGACGATCGAGCACACCCCGGCCTTCGTCCACGGCGGCCCCTTCGCCAATATCGCGCATGGCTGCAATTCGGTGATCGCGACGCGCACGGCGCTGCGGCTCGCCGATATCGTGGTGACCGAGGCGGGCTTCGGCGCCGATCTCGGCGCGGAGAAATTCTTCGACATCAAATGCCGCCTCTCGGGGCTGAAGCCCGCTGCGGCGGTGATCGTCGCCACGGTGCGGGCGCTGAAGATGCAGGGCGGCGTGGCGAAGGATGACCTTGGTGCGGAAAACGTCGCCGCGGTGGAGCGCGGCTGCGCCAATCTCGGCCGCCATATCCACAACACCCGCGGCTTCGGCATTCCGGTGATCGTCGCGATCAACCATTTCACCGCGGATACCGCGGCCGAGATCGCCGCGGTGCAGGCCTATGCCGCGAAACAGGGCTGCCAGGCGGTGGTGAGCCGGCATTGGGCCGAGGGCGGCGCCGGGGCCGAAGACCTCGCGCGCGCGGTGCTGGATCTCAGCGCCGAGGAAAGCGATTTCGCGCCGCTTTATCCCGATGACCTCGGCCTTTTCGAGAAGATCGAGACGGTGGCGAAGCGGGTCTATCACGCCGGCGAGGTGATCGCCGACAAGGCGATCCGCGATCAGCTCCACGCCTGGGAAAAGGCGGGCCATGGCCGCCTGCCGGTCTGCATCGCGAAGACGCAATATTCCTTCTCGACCGATCCCGCGCTGCGCGGCGCCCCCTCGGGCCATACCGTGCCCCTGCGCGAGGTGCGGCTGAGCGCGGGGGCCGGTTTCGTCGTCGCGATCTGCGGCGAGATCATGACGATGCCGGGCCTGCCGCGCCATCCGGCGGCGGAGAAGATCGGGCTCAATGCCGCGGGCGAGATCGAGGGGCTGTTCTGAGCCGGGGTTGAGAAGGCCGGGCCAAGGTGCGATAGGCCTTGGGCAAGATGGGAACGAGGCGTCAAGCGGGATGGACCGATGAGAGAGCCTGCCGAAATACCGAACATGACCGCGCTGCGCGCCGAGATCGACGCGCATGACGCGCGCATCGTCGCGCTGCTTGCCGATCGCGCGCGGCTGATCGACCGGGCCGCCCAGCTCAAGCCCGCCGAGCATATGCCGGCGCGGATCGCGGCGCGGGTGGAGGAGGTCGTCGCCAATGCGAAGGCGGAGGCGGCGGCGCGGGGGCTCGACCCCGAACTGGTCGAGGGGATCTGGCGTGCTATCGTCGAATGGTCGATCGCGCGCGAGGAAAAGGTGCTGGGCAAGGGAGAGGCGGAATGACCGCGACGATCATCGACGGGAAGGCGTTTGCGGCCAAGGTTCGGGCGCAGGTGGCCGAACATGTGGCGCGGCTCAAGGGGCAGGGGATCACCCCGGGACTCGCGGTGGTGCTGGTGGGCGAAGACCCGGCCTCCGAGGTCTATGTCCGCAACAAGGGCAAGCAGACCGTCGAGGTCGGCATGAACAGCTTCGAGCACAAGCTGCCGGCCGAGACCTCGGAGGCGGAGCTGCTCGCGCTGATCGCCCGGCTCAACGCCGATCCGGCGGTGCATGGCATCCTCGTGCAGCTGCCGCTGCCCGGGCATCTGAACAGCGATCTCGTGATCAACGCGATCGACCCCGCGAAGGACGTCGACGGCTTTCACATCTCGAACGTCGGGCTTCTGGGCACCGGGCAGAAGGCGATGGTGCCCTGCACGCCGCTCGGCTGCCTGATGATGCTGCGCGATCATCTGGGCTCGCTCAGTGGCCTCAACGCCGTGGTCGTCGGTCGCTCGAACATCGTCGGCAAGCCGATGGCGCAACTGCTGCTTGGCGACAGCTGCACGGTGACGATCGCGCATTCGCGCACGAAAGACCTCGGTGCGGTGTGCCGCGGTGCGGATATTCTGGTCGCCGCCGTGGGCCGGCCGGAGATGATCCCGGGCGACTGGGTGAAACCGGGCGCGACGGTGATCGACGTCGGCATCAACCGCATCGAGCGTGACGGGAAGAAAAAGCTCGTCGGCGACGTCGATTTCGCCTCGGCCGTGGAGGTCGCCGGCGCGATCACCCCGGTGCCGGGCGGCGTCGGCCCGATGACGATCGCCTGCCTGCTTGCGAACACGCTCACCGCGTGCTGCCGCGCCAATGGATTGCCCGAGCCCGAGGGGCTCACGGCGTAAGGAAACGCCTGACGACATGTCGCAGCCTCCGGGGGCGACATCCCCTTTCGTTCTGCCTGACCCGGACGTTAAGCATATTGCGTCCGGCGTCGGCACCATGTAGCAAAAGTTCAATTCGTTACCGGCGATGACGGGTGGGGATGACCTCCTTCGCGCAATCATACCGCAGGGCCTTGTTACAACCCATTCTTCTCGTGATTTGGGTCACCACCTCGCTTTTTGGGGTGATAGCAGGTCCGTTCGGCACCCTCGAGGCGATGCCGCTCGCGACCCGCGCCTGTTATTGGCCGCTGTTGATCGCGATCGGTATCGCGATCGGGGCCTTTCTGCGTGTGACCTTGCAGCAAAGGCTTGGGCTGCGCAGCTATGCCGCCGAGGCGCCGGCGCTCGCGCTTTTCGCCACGCTGCTGCTCACCCCGCCGTTCTGGCTGATCACCTGCCATCTCGCCGGGCCTTCGGTGACCCCGTCCTGGGGGAACATGGCGCTCTATATCTTCTTCGTCTCGATCGCGACCTCGACCCTGCGCCATGCGCTGGCGGCGATGCCGCATGTGCCGCTGATGGAGACCCCACCCGAGGCGGAGCCCGATCCGCCCGGGCCGCGTCTGCTCGCGCGGCTCGAGCCGACGCTGCGCGCGCCGCTCGTGCGGATGCAGGTGCGCGACCATTATGTCGATGTCGTCACCGATGCCGGCTCCGACAGCCTGCTCCTGCGGCTTGCCGATGCGATCGCGGAAACCGAGGGCGAGCCGGGGCTGCAGGTGCATCGCTCGCATTGGGTGGCGCTGCGCGCGGTAGTGGCGCTGCACCGCGGTCGCGGCAAGGTGGTGCTGCGGATGCGCGACGGGGCGGTGGTGCCGGTCTCGCGCACTTATCTCGCCGAGGTCGAGGCGCTGGCGCTGCCCGAGGCCGGGCGCGAGGAAATGCGCCGCGCCGCCGAGTGACGCTGCCGACTGCGCCCTCGGGTCAGTGGACGATCTCTTCCTCGCGCACGAACATGTTCGACCAGGCGCGATCGACCAGATCGGGGGTCATCTGATAGGGGATCCCCTCGAATTCGCAGATCGCGATCATCTGGTCGATCAGGAAGATCGGCTGATAATTGGCGAAGACATTGTCGATCGTCGGGTATTTCACCTTCAAAAGATGCACGAGCGCCTTTTCATCCAGCGGCATCTTGCGCTTCTTCGCCACCATCGAGAAGATTTTCAGGTAATCCGACTGGCTCGGCCCATCGATCTTGATCTTGAAGAAGATACGGCGCAGCGCCGCCTTGTCGAAGATCTGGTTCGGGTGGAAGTTGGTCGAGAAGATCACCAGCGTGTCGAAGGGCACCTCGAATTTCTCGCCCGATTGCAGCGCGAGGATGTCGCGGCTTTCCTCGAGCGGAACGATCCAGCGGTTGACCAGTTTCTGCGGCGGTTCCGCCTGACGGCCAAGGTCGTCGACGATGAAGACGCCGCCCGAGGCCTTGAGCTGGAGGGGCGCGGTATAGGTGCGCGCCGTCGGGTTGTAGGTGAGGTCGAGCATGTCGAGCGAGAGCTCGCCGCCGGTGATGACCGTCGGCCGGTCGCAGAGCACATAGCGCGTGTCGAAACGGTTGCCGCTCTTGCGCAGGGAGTTCGGGTCGTCCTCCTGCTCGATGACGGCGCTGTGCACGATCGGGTCGTAGACGGTGATGACCTGACCCGCATATTCGATCGCGCGCGGCACATAGATCTTGTCGCCGATCGCGTCGCGGATGCCGTTCGAGATCGAGGATTTGCCGTTGCCGGGCGGGCCATACATCAGGATCGAGCGGCCGGAGGAAACCGCCGGCCCAAGCTGGTCGATCAGCGTCGGCGGCAGGATCAGATGCCCCATCGCCGAGGTCAGCTGCGTGCGGGTCAGCTGAATGTTGCGGATCGACTGGCGCTTCACCTGATCGCGGTAGATGTCGAGCGGCACCGGCATCGCGCCGTAATATTCCGATTGCGACAGCGCATCGAGCGCGCGCGCCTTGCCCGCATCGGCGAGCTGATAGCCCATCTCGCCGCCCGAATTCGCATGCAGCGTGCCGGTCGCCTCGATCAGCCGCTGGGTGCGGCACAGGTCGACCAGCTCCTGCGTGAGCGTCAGCGGCAGCGCGATCAGCTTCGACAGGCCGGTGATCGTGTCCATATTGGTGCGGAACATCGTCTTGAGCAGGATGTCGCGCATCATCACCACGTTGACGCCGACCTCCGCCAGCGTGCGCGGCGGCACCGGGGCCATCACGTTCGAAGCCATCATGTTCATCGCTCTGCCTGCCTCTTTCAGTGTCCAGCCCCGATGCGGCGCCGTCCGCGCCTTCGGCGGGCGCGTGTCGGAGGCCACAGCCGGCGGCTTTGTCCGGCAACGGGATTCACAGGGGCAAGATGCGCGGCTATTGTGGCCAAAAGTGGGAAAAAGCACGGAGAGGCTGGGATGACGGGCATGAAACGGGCGGCGGAGCCCGGACGGTTGGCGGCGGGGATCGGGGTATTCTCGCTGATCCTCGCGGTGCTGCCGTTTCTGCGCGGGGCGCTTTACGTCACGCAGCACGAGGGCGACACGCTGCATCTGGCCGACCTCGTCGAGCGGATGGCGGAATGGGGGCAGCTGCCGCATTATGACTTCATGACGCCGATCGGGATCGGCGCGCTCTGGCCGATCGCGATCTTCGCCAAGGCCGGCATGGGCCTCGGACATGCCTTCTTTGCCGCGCAGGCGCTGGTTGCCGCGGTGCTCTTCCTGCCGGTGCTGCGCGCGGCGCAGTCGCGCCTGCCGGGCGCGCTCGCCTGGGCCTATGCCGCCTATGCGATGGGGCTCTGCCTCGCGCTCGTCTATGGCGAGGCGACGGCGGCGACCTCGGTCTCGATGCATTACAATCGCTGGGCCTGGGCGCTGGCCTATATCGCCGTGCCGCTCGCGATGTTCGAGCCGATCGGGCCGCGGCGCGCGGCGCTCGACGGGGCGCTGATCGGCCTCGCGCTCGCCGGGATGGCGCTGGTGAAGGTGACCTATTTCATGGCCTTCGCCCCGGCGATCACCGTGGCGCTGCTGGCGCGGCGCGATTTCCGTACGCTCGGCGTGGCGCTGCTCGCCGGGCTCGCCGTCGCCGGTGCGATGACCCTGCTGCTCGGCGCCGATTTCTGGCGCGCCTATCTGCATGACCTCGCCACCGTCGCCGCCTCCGACAGCCGCGCCGCCCCGGGCGAAAGCTTCTCCGGCATCCTTGCCGCGCCGCGTTTCGTCGCCGGCACCTTCCTGCTTCTGGCCGCGGTGATCTTCGCGCGTCAGGCCGGGGCGATGGTCGAGGGGCTGGTGCTGCTCTTCCTCGTGCCGGCCTTCCTTTATGTGACCTATCAGAACTACGGCAACGATCCGCAATGGCTGATGATGCTCGCGCTTTTCGCGTTGGCGCTGCGCCCCGAGGGCGGCGTGACCAACGGCTTGGGCTGGCGGCTGCGCGAGGCGTTTCTCGTCGTCGGCGTGGGGGCGGCGGCGATCGGGGCGGGGCCGGCGATCAACCTCGTCTGGAGCCCGCTGCGCCATGCTTTCGCCGATGCCGAGGGGACGGTGCCGCTCTTCTCGATGCGGCCGAAGGATGCCGATGTGCTGGTGCAGGCGCCGCGCGTCTACAAGGTGACGATGACGGTGCCGGGCGACGCGCCGGGCTCCGCCTATGCGGCCTATGCGACGCTGGGCGAGGACAAGGAGCCGCAGAAACCGGTGATGCTGAACGGCGAGGCCCTGCCGGATTGCGAGCTGGTGACGGGCTATGACGCCTGGTTCGAGACCGCGGCGAAGGATCTGGAAGCGGCGGGCTATGCCCATTCCGGCGTGCTGATCGCCGATCTCTTCACCGCGCTCTGGCTTTACGGCCCGTTCAAGCCGGTCGAGGGCGCGGCGCCCTGGTATTACTCGGGCGCGCCGGGGATCGAGGCCGCCGATCATGTCCTCGTGCCGCTCTGCCCGACGGGTCGGACGCGCCGCGCCGAGATCGTCGAGGCGATCGACACCGCCGGCTATCGCCTCGTCGAGGAGCGCCGCACGCCGACCTATATCCTGCTCAAGCCGGAGAAGAAGTGAGGGCCGAAGAAGAGGTAAGCGGAGGGGCGCTGCCCCTCTTGGCCTGCGGCCAATTCACCCCGAGGTATTTCGGGCAAGATGAAAGCGCGGCGGGCCTCTTCATCTTGCCAAAAATACCTCGCGGGGGTCCGGGGGCGCGAAGCCCCCGGCGGTGCCTGCTGCGCCTCAGCCGGTGGTGAGCGCGACGATCGCGAGATAACCCCAGAGCGTTGCGATCAGCGCGAGGCCGAAGGGGAAATCCTTGCGCTGCCAGCTGACCCAGTCGGGCGCCATCCGCCGCACCGCGGGCACTGCGCGCAGCGCACGATGCGCGGCAAAGGCGCCGAGCAGCGAGCCGGCGAGCAAAAGCACCATCAGCTGCACATGGCTCGTCGCGGTGGAAAAGAACGGCGCGGCGGCGGCGGCGAATTTCACGTCGCCCATGCCGACCCCGGCCGTCGCATTGAGCAGCACGCCGATCGCCAGCACCACCACGAGGTTGATCCAGCGCCAGGCGTAGACGTCGAGCGGCAGCAGGAACGGCCCCGCCACCGCGAAGACCGCGATCAGCGCGATCACCGCGACGTTGAAGATCTTCATGTATTTCAGGTCGGTATAGGCGACCCAGAAGCAGATCGGCGTGACCAGCACGAGAAAGGCGAGGGCGGAGGCGGGCACCGAAAGGCCAAGCATGATCAGCCCTTCTTCGAACCGGCCTCGAGCGCCTCGAGCGCGCGGGAGGCCTCTTCGAAATAGACCGGCGAAGTGTCGATCGCGTCCTGCAGCAGCCCCTTGCCGATCGTCACATCGCCCTGTTTGATCGCCGAAAGCGCCGCCGTGTACAGCAGATGCGCGCGCTCGTTCTGGTTCATCTCGACCACGGGCAGATCGTATTTGCGCTGCGCCGCGCGCGCCAGAACGAGGTTGTTCTTCGAGGTGAAGGAGGTCGGATCATAGGTCAGCGCCTCGGCGAAGAGCTTTTCCGCCCCTTTCGCATCGCCGCGGGTCAGCTTCGAAAAGCCCCAGTTGTTCAGCACCGGGCCCGGCCGCGTCGTCAGCCCCGAGGCGGTGTCGTAGAAGCTGTCGGCCTTCTTCCAGTCCTTCTTCGAATCCGCCACCATCGCCTCGAGCTTGTAGCGCTCGAAGGTCTCGAAGGTCGGCGGGATCGTGTTCAGCGTCGCCTCCGCATCGGCCCAGTCGCCGGCGCGCATCTGCGCATCGGCAAGGCCGACGCGGTCGTCGTTCGTCGCCTCGGGCATCGCCACGAGCTTCGTCCAGGCCTTCACCGCCTGGTCGGGCTGGTTGTTGCGCACGAGCGATTTCGCGAGGCCGCGCTGCAGGTCGATGCGGTCGGGGTTCTCGCCGGCGGTGCGGGTGAAATAGTTCACCGCCTCCTGCGGGTCGCCCACGGTGAGCATGATGTCGGAGAGGTTCGTCTCGTCGATCGCGTTGACGCTTTTCAGCGCGCGCGTCGCCTGAGCATCCTTGCCGCCGCAGCCTGCAAGGGCGATGGCGCAGCCCGCGAGGGCCGCGAAGAAGATCGGGTGGCGCATGTTTGTGCGTCCTTTTGCTCGTGCCTCATTGGCTCGTCAGCAGAAGGTAATCGCCCACCCCGCGCCGAACCAGTTTGAACGGTCTGTCCTGCACCGGATCATACGCAGGTTTCTCCATCTTGGCGAGCGCGAGACGCAGGTTTTCGCGGATCGAGTCCGATTGGCCACTATCGAGCGCGAAGGCGGTCTGGAAGGTGCGCGCGGCTTCGGGATATTTGCGCTCCTCCATCAGCACCACGCCGAGGTTGTTCCAGGCCGGCACGAAGGTCTGGTCCTCCTCGACCGCGCGGCGCAGCATCTGTTCGGCCTGGCCGAGCCGGCCGAGCTTCAGATCCGCCGAGCCGATCGCGGAGAGCACGTCGACCGTCGCCC
The DNA here is from genome assembly GCF_050177655.1 of Paenirhodobacter sp. Taxonomy (NCBI): domain Bacteria; kingdom Pseudomonadati; phylum Pseudomonadota; class Alphaproteobacteria; order Rhodobacterales; genus Paenirhodobacter; species Paenirhodobacter sp. Next base: position 97,287 of record NZ_JBFXGV010000006.1, on the reverse strand, counting down.
CCTGTTCCGAGGCGGCCCGGTAATAGGCCTTGAGCGCAAGCTCGTATTCCCCCGCGGCCATCAGCCGATGCCCGACGATCAGCCCGTCGATGCCGTCGCCCTTCGCCGCGCCGGGCGCATAGGGGCTGTCCGACGGCGCGCTGAGGCCGCCCATGCAGGCGGCCAGAGGGCTCAGGAGAAGAAGCGCACAGAGGCTGCGCCGGGCAGGGGTCATGGATCACATGCCGATCGACTTGAAGTTCTCCATCATATCATGGACCGACGGGCCCACAAGGATGATGAGCAGCGGCGGCACCGTGAACATCATCGTGCCGAGCGTCATCTTCGTCGGGATCTTGTTCGCCGCCTCCTCGGCGCGCATGATCCGCTTGTCGCGCATGTCGGCCGCATAGAGGCGCAGCGCCTCGGCGATCGAGGTGCCGAATTGCTGCGACTGGATCATCACGGTGACGAAGCTCATCACGTCGGGCACGCCGGCGCGTTCGCCGAAGGCGCGCAGCACCGTGGGCTTGTCGAGACCGGCCTTGATCTCATGGGCGACGGTGGCGAATTCCTCGGCCATCGCGGGATAGGAGGCCTCGAGCTCCTTCGACACCCGGATGATGCCCTGGTCGAGCGACTGCCCCGCCTCGACGCAGACGAGCAGCATGTCGAGCGCGTCGGGAAAGCCGTTCTGGATCTCGGCGGTGCGCGCGGCGATGCGCTGGTTCACCCAGCGTTTCGGCGCGTAATAGCCAAAGACGCCCGGCAGCACGATCGCGAGGATCATCACCGTCGAGGAGAGCGGCACCTCGTGGCTCGAATTGTAGAACATCGTGTAGAGCAGGCCGAGCGCGAGCAGACCGAGCGCGCCGGCGAACTGGATCGCGTGGAAGCTGCGCACCGCGCCCGGGCTGCGATAGCCCGCCTTCTGCAGCCACTTCCGGCTCTCGGACATTTCCTCCTTGCTCTTCGGCTCGAGGAAGCCCGCGAATTTCTCCAGCTTGTCGTTGCCCTCGCCGCCGGCGCGCAGCTTCTGCGCCTTCTTCTCGGCGCGGCTCGCCGCCCCCTGCGCCGCGGTCACCGCGCGCAGCTTGTCGAGCGGATCCTCGCGCTTCTTCAGCATCGAGGGCAGCGCGGCGAGGATCATCACCCCGCCAAGCGCGGCGAGCGCGATCACCGGGCCCATCGGACCCAGGGTATCGGTCAGCATCGTCAGGATCGGATTGTCGCTCATCGCGGATGCCTCACACCTTGATCGTCGTCATGACCTTCATGAAGATCACATTGGCCCCGAGCAGCGCGAAGACGATCAGCGCCGCGGGGATGAAGGCCGGGGTTTCCTTCACCGCGTCGTAGTAATGCGGCGAGACCACCTGGATGATCACCATCACCACCACCGGGAAGGCGGAAAGGAACACGCCCGACCATTTCGGTTCGGCGGTGATCGCGCGCACCCGGCGGAACAGACGGAAGCGCGAGCGGATCACCTTGGCCAGGCCTTCGAGCACCTCGGCGAGGTTGCCGCCCGAGGTCTGCTGGATCGAGACGGCCACGGCGAGGAAGCGCAGATCCTGCATGTCGAGCCGTTCGGCCAGGTCGCGCAGGCTCTCCACCACGTTGCGGCCATAGGCGGCCTCGTCGGCGATGATGCCGAATTCGGAGCCGAGCGGATCGGGGATCTCCTTCGCCACGGTCTGGATCGCGGAGGAGAACGGGTGGCCGACGCGCAGCGAACGCACCATCAGCTCGACCGCGTCGGGCAGCTGCTCCTCGGCGAGCTTGATGCGCTTGTTCGCCTTGCCGCTGACCCAGAAATAGATGCCGCCGACGCCCATCAGGATCGCGAGCGCGATGCGCACCGGCACCGAGGCCTGGGTGCCGATGCTGAGCCCGACGAAGGCCACCACCGTCACCAGCGCCATCACACCGATCAGCGCCATCGGCGAGAAGGCGATATTGGCCTTCTGCGCCTTGGTGGCGAGCAGCGAATAAAGCGGGATGCCCTTCGCCTGCATGTGCTGATGCGCTTCCTTGCGCAGCTGCTCGAGCACCTCCTCGCGGCGGGTGCCCTTTTCCAGCATCTCCAGCCGGCGGTTCAGCCGGTTGTTGAGCGAGATCGACTTGCCGAAGACGAGCAGATAGATGCCCTCGACGAGCAGGAGCACCGCGACGAAGATCAGCCCGTAGATGATCGGCGTGGGAGAGATGATCATGGCAGCCTGTCCTCCTTAGTCCTGCACCGGCTCGTAGATCGAGGCGGGCAGGTCGTAACCCCATTGCCGGAAACGATCGGAATAATGCGACCGCACGCCGGTCGCGGTGAACCGGCCGATGATCTTGCCGTCGGGCGCAAGGCCGAGGCGCTCGTAGCGGAAGATTTCCTGCATCGAGATCACGTCGCCCTCCATGCCGGTGAGCTCGGTGATCGAGACCATCCGGCGCGAGCCGTCCTGCAGGCGGCTGGCCTGCACGATCAGGTTCACGGCCGAGGAGATCTGCGAGCGCACCGCCTTCAGCGGCATCTCGATACCGGCCATCGCCACCATGTTCTCGAGACGCGAGATGCCGTCGCGGGCGTTGTTGGCGTGGATCGTGGTCATCGAACCGTCGTGGCCGGTGTTCATCGCCTGCAGCATGTCGATGACTTCCTCGCCGCGCGTTTCGCCGACGATGATGCGGTCGGGACGCATGCGCAGCGCGTTGCGCAGACAGTCGCGCTGGGTCACCGCGCCCTTGCCCTCGACGTTGGCGGGGCGGCTTTCCATCCGGCCGACATGGGTCTGTTGCAGCTGGAGTTCGGCCGTGTCCTCGATCGTCAGGATGCGTTCGGCATTGTCGATGAAGGAGCTGAGCGCGTTCAGCGTGGTGGTTTTACCGGAGCCGGTACCGCCCGAGACGATGATGTTCAGCCGCGTCGCCACCGCCGCCTGCAGATAGGCGGCCATTTCCTCGGTGAAGGCGCCGAAGCGCACCAGATCGTCGACGCCGAGCTTGTCCTTCTTGAATTTACGGATCGAGACGAGCGAGCCGTCCACCGCGATCGGCGGCACCATCGCGTTGAAACGCGAGCCGTCGGCAAGACGGGCGTCGACATAGGGGTTCGATTCATCGACGCGGCGGCCCACGGCGGAGACGATCTTGTCGATGATCCGCAGCAGGTGCTTCTCGTCCTTGAAGGTGATGTCGGTCAGCTGCAGCTTGCCGCCGCGTTCGACGAAGATCTGCTGCGGCCCGTTCACCAGAATATCGGAGACGGTCTCGTCCTTGAGCAGCGGTTCGAGCGGGCCGAGGCCCATCACCTCGTCGTAAAGCTCCTGGTAAAGCGCCTGACGCTCGGTGCCGTTGAGCGCGACCGACATCTCGGTCATCGCCTCGTTCGAGATCGCGGCGATTTCCGTCTTCAGCTCGCTTTCCGAGGCGTGCTCGAGCGCGGCGAGGTTCAGGTTCTCGAGCAGTCGCTTGTGCAGCTCGACCTTGAGCTCGCTCATCCGCTCCTTGCGCTTCTTCTCCTTGCCCTCGACGACGGCCTGCGCCGAGGTCGCGGCACCGGGCAGCGGGCGGCGATGCACCTGCGGCTTCACCGCCTCGGCGGCGGCGGCGGGGGCATTGGCGGGCAGCGGCGGCGGCGCGGCGCCCGGGGCGGGGCGGGCGGCGGTCTGGGCTCCGGTCTTCTTGTAACGCGAGAACATCTCGAACCTCCGAATTCAGGCCGTTCAGGCCGTGGCCGCCGCGGCGGCGCGATCCACTTCGAGGATCGACTGCGCGAGTTTCTGGATCTCCTTGCGCAGCGGCGCCTTGGCGGCACTGAGCGCGAGCGGCAGCCCGTGATCGTTCGCCTGGGTCACCACCCGACCGGCGTCCGTCAGCTGCACCTCGATCGAGATGTCGAGGCTCTCGGCCAGCCGCTTGACCCGGCTCTTGCCGGTGAGATCGGTGAATTTCGGCGCGCGGTTGAGCACGTAGCGCAGCTTCTCCGCCGGCAGGTTCTCGGCGCGCAGCGCGCGGATCATCCGCAGCGCATTCTGCGCCGAGCGCATGTCGAGCTCGAGCAGCGCGAAATAGACATGGGCATGGGTCAGCACCGTCTCGGTCCAGCTCACCACCGTCGAGGGCATGTCGACGACGACGAAGTCGAAATTCGCCCGCGCCATGTCGAGCAGACGCTCGATGTCCTCGCCGGTGACGAAATCGAGCGGCAGCATGTCGGCCGGCGCGGTCAGCACATGCATCTTGTCGTTGAAGCTCAGCAGCGCCTGCTGGAAGCTTTCGGCATCCATATGCGCGGTGTCCTGCAGCAGCTCGAAGATCAGCTCGCGGCGCGGCAGGTCGAGATAGGTCGAGGCCGAACCATACTGGAAATCGAGGTCGATCAGGCAGACGCGCGGCGCGGTCACCGGGGCCTTCTTCGAGGGCTCGGGATTGGCGAGCTCCCAGGCAAGGTTGACGGCGAAGGTCGTCGCGCCGACGCCGCCGGCAAGGCCATGCACCGCGAGGATCACGCCATCGCGCCCGCCGGTCGCCTGGAAGGTCGGCGCGCCATCGGTCGCATGCGGCAGCTCGGGCGGCAGCGCCGACTGGCCGAGCCGCTCGATCGCCTCGTGCAGCGCGCCTTCGGGAAGCGGGTAGGGGACGAAGTCGTCCGCGCCCAGACGCAGCAGCTGATGCAGCGCGATCGGGCTGACCTCCTCGGCGATCAGGATCACGCGGATCCCCTTTTCCTTCGCCTCGGAGATGATGCCCGAGATCCGGGCGAGGTCATGCTCGTCCTCGCCATCGACTGCGATCGCGATGAATTCGAGCGCGTCGGCATCGGGTTGCGCGAGGAAGACGACGGCATCCTGAAAGGTGAGGTCGCCCCAGCTTTCGCCGAGCTCGGCCTCCATGTCTTCGATGAGAAGGTCGAAATTGGAAACGTCGCGGGAAACCGTGCAGGCCAGGATCGGCGCCGGTTCCGGGTTCAAAACAGCTGCTGCACTCATTGCCTCACGTCCTTTGTTGCGCATTCCGCGACGGCGCCGGGAGGGGTGAGACGGACCCGATGCACCCGCGGAATGGGCACGACTCGGATGTCGTACCTTTCCTGCTGTTCCCAAAGGTCGCGGTCAATCTGGGCGACATTGGGGCCGGATTGTTCCAATTGTGGGGTATTGGGCGACGATCACGCAAAAGGGGCGGGCTTTGTTCGCAAAGCCCGCCCCCGATTGGATCGTATGGTGAAACGGATCAGCCGCCCGAGGCGCCACCCGTGGCCACGCCCGCGGTGGTCTGGTTCTGCACGCCGATCACCGGCGGCGGCACCGCCGAGCGGACATATTCGCGGAAGATCACCTCGGCATATTTGCCGTTCAGCGGCGGCGGCGCGTTCTTCACGAAGCCCGAGACCTCGGTCACGGTGCGCCGGTTCTGTTCGTTCGGGGCCTGGGTGTAGACCAGCGGCTGCGTCTTGCCATAGGACACCACCGCCTCCAGCCGCGAGCGCGAAATGCCCTGCGAAACCAGATAGTTGACCACCGCCTTCGCGCGTTTCAGGCCCAGCGCCTTGTTATAGGCGTCGGTGCCGACGAGGTCGGTATGGCCATAGACGCGGAAGCGCACCTCGGGGAACTGCTTGATCCAGTCCGCCTGGCTGCGCAGGATCGCCTGCGCCTGACCGTCGAGCACCGCCGAGTTGAAGGCGAAATTGACCGTGTTGGGCACATCGGCCGCGAATTTCCGCGTCAGAGAGATCGCGAAATCACGCTGCCCGGTCATCACCAGCGTGTTGTTCATCGTCGCATTGCCGAAGCCGCCGGTCTCGTATTCCGACCCGACCTCGCCGTTGAACGACTGCGCGCTGCAGCCCGCAAGCGCGAGGCCCGCCGCAAGGATCACCGAAAACCGCATCGCACCGCCCCCAAGCTGCATCGCTCACTCCATCACATAGCCATAGGAGCCGGAAAAGTCCTGCTTGGCAACCTCGGCCGCGGCGCCGGAGGTCTTCGCGGTCTTGCCAAAGAGGAACAGGTCCGACTCGCTCGGCAGTTTCACCCGGTCGGTGGGCAGCGCAAGCGCCTCGCCGCGGGTGGGGGTGACGAGATGGGGGGTGACGATGATCACGAGTTCCGACTGATGCCGTTCATAAGAGGCCGAGCGGAACAGCGCCCCCAGCACCGGCACATCGCCGAGCCACGGGATCTGGTCGTTCAGATCGTTGAAATCGTCCTGCAGCAGGCCGGCGATGGCAAAGCTCTCGCCGTCGCGCATCTCGACGGTGGTCGAGGTCTCGCGCTTCTTGAAGGCGTTCACCGAGAAGCCGCCGTTCGACATCGTCACCGACGTGTCGATCGCCGAGACCGAGGCCGCGATCTCGAGGTTGATGAGGTCGCCGTCGACGACGCGCGGGGTGAAGGCCATCTCGACGCCGAAGGGCTTGTAGGAGATGGTGATGCCGCCGTTGTCGTCCACCACCGGGATCGGATATTCGCCACCGGCGAGGAATTTCGCCTGCTGGCCGGAGAGCGCGGTGAGGTTCGGCTCGGCGAGGGTGCGCACGACGCCCTTCGACTCGAGCGCCTCGAGCAGCACCGCGAATTCGAGGTTGCCGGCGGTGAAGCCAAGCCCGATCGCGCCCTTCTGCGAGGAATCGATCGGCATCGTGCCACTGTCGAAGGCGTTGGCGATCGCGCCCGACTGGGTGAAGTTGCCGGTGCCCGAGACCACGCCGGTCTGCGCCGAACCGCCGCCGACCGTGCCGCGCACGCCCAGCGAGGCGGCGAGGTTCTTCGAGACCGAGCGCTGCATTTCGGCGAAGCGGATCTTCAGCATCACCTGCTGGGTGCCGCCGACCGTCATCAGGTTGGAAACGCGGTCACTCGCGTAGCGCTTCGCGAGGTCGATCGCGCGGTCGAGCTTAGCCGCCGAGGAGACGGTGCCCGAAAGCACGATGCCGTCATTGGCGGTGCGCACCTCGACATTCTCGCCGGGCAGGATCTGCTTCAGCCGTTCCTTGAATTCGGCGATGTCGGGGGTGACCTGCACCTCGACGTTGGAGAGCAGCTTGCCATCGGCGCCGAGGATCGTCATCGTCGTGCGCCCGGGCAGCTTGCCGAGCACGTAAATCGTCTTGTCGGAGAGCGTCGTCACATCGGCGATGCCGGGATTGGCGATCGAGAGTTCGGAGAAGGGTTGATCGCTTTCGACCACCACTGCGCGGTTCATCGGCACGTTGAGCGGCGCCGAGCTGGAGCCCGACATCACCCGCAGCGTTTCCGCCTGAACCGGGGTGAGAACCGAAGTGCCAAGCGCGAAACCCAACGCGCAGGCCGAAAGAAAACCTTTAAGATTCATGGTGATCCTGCCTCTCCGATCACGCCACACTGCCCGGATCTGCGTCCGTTTCTGGGTCTTTTTTGCCCGTCTTGCCGCCGACAATGCCCGAATGGGGCAAATATTGCAACGATCAACCGCTTGTGAGCGGAATTTCCTTCACTTTTGCGACCTTTGTGCGAAAGCCCCCGCCGGCGGCGGGGGCTGGAAAGCTCAGTTGCAGGGGATCTCGGTCTCGATCACGTCGGTGCCCTTGCGGGTCTTGATCGTGCAGACTTTCGGCGCCTCGACCTTGACCACGGCCTGTTCCTGGATGCCGAGCAACTTGTTGCGGTCCACCTCGATCGTGCCGAGATCGGCGGTGTTCTTCATGCCGACGAGCGAGAGCGTCAGCCGCCCGGTCGATTGCGCCAGCGTCAGCGCCGCGACCTGTTCGGGGGTGACCTCGGCGGTGACGGTGCGGGCGAGCTGCGTTTCCTCGCTGCGGTCGGCGTCCGCGCTCTGGTCGATCGCGATCAGCTTGAGATTGGTGTCGATCAGCTTCGTCACCGGCTGGTCGCCGACCTGGCCCGACCAGTAGACATCGACCCGGTCGCCCGGCCGCAGGAAGCCCGAGACGGCGGTGCTCGCATCGACCTGGATCGTGAAGGCGCGCATGTCGGGCGCAAGATTGGCCATGATGCCCGCATCGACGCCGGGGGCGGTGATCTTCGAGGCGAGCAGCGGCTCGTTCGCCTCATAGGAGCGCAGCGCGGCACGCGGGCGGGTCTCGCCGGTGTAGAAGGCGGCGAGTTTCGCCTCGGGCGTGCCCTGCGGCGCATTGATCGTGTTGAAGATCCCGGGCGGCACCTTGTTCGCCTGCATCTTCGCGGTGTCGAGATCGTCGATGGTGAAGCGTTCGCCGTATTTCAGCGGATGCTTGACGATGACGACATCGACGAGGGCGGGCATATGCGCCTGGCTTGCGAGCAGATAGTCGCGTTCGGCCTGGGACTGGGCGATCGTTTTCTGTGCCATGTAAACGGCAACACCGGCCAGTCCGACGCCCAACACCAGAAACAGGGCGAAGATCATCCGCATGTTTCAGTCTCCTTTCCCGGGCCACGGGCCCATTAACCAGAACGCACCCTCGCGCCCAATCGCGGCAATTTCATGGCCACGCCGCGGATTGCGGGATCACGGCTGCGTGGCGGGCGCGATCAGAAGGTGGTGATGACGTGCTGGGTGCCGATATAGGTCGCGACATCCATCGCGGCATTGTCGGTGTTGTTCCAGATCACGCCGCCGACGACCGCGCCAAGCGCGACCACCGAGGCCGTGAGCACCACCCAGTCGACGGTGACGGCGCCATCTTCGGCGCGCAGTTTCTTGAGGGCGTGAGGCAATCTCATTTTCATTCCGTTGGTCCCCAACTCTAATCGGAGCGTTATGCGCCGAACCTTCCGAGTGTTGTGCCGGGGATTGAAGGCACAAATTGGGCGAATTCGGGATCAATTCAGGATTTGTTGACCTAGGGTCACTCAATGCGAAAGGCCGCCCCGAGGGGCGGCCTTTCTCCGTTTCGGCCTGGGCCGAAATCAGAACGTGGTCTTGACGGTCGCGGTCGCGAGGTAGGACGCGATGTCCGACGAGAGCGTGCCGGTTTCCTTGCGGATCAGGGTCAGCGCGGCGGCGCCGAGGCCGACGACGGCGGCGGTCAGCACGACCCAGTCAACGGTCACGGCGCCGTCTTCTTCGTTGCGGATCTTGCGGGCGATTTTGAAGAATTTCATGTCTGTCTCTCCAGTGTGCCAAAAGGCGGGTTTCGTTTCGGGCCGCGGTGCCACTTGCGTTGGGCACCCTGCTCGGCCCCTGCATCGCGGATGAGACCCTTATCGCGGTGAATCGTGTCTCGATTGGGGCGTGTTGCGTTCTTCTTCGGGGCGTTTTCGGGGGGCTGTCGTGGCAATCGGGCGGCCCCGCTCGAAGGGGCCCGAAATGCGAAAGGCCGCCCCGAGGGGCGGCCTTTCTCCGTTTCGGCCTGGGCCGAAATCAGAACGTGGTCTTGACGGTCGCGGTCGCGAGGTAGGACGCGATGTCCGACGAGAGCGTGCCGGTTTCCTT
>NZ_JBFXGV010000006.1:0-87887 GCF_050177655.1 Paenirhodobacter sp. | reverse complement strand
AATGCGAAAGGCCGCCCCGAGGGGCGGCCTTTCTCCGTTTCGGCCTGGGCCGAAATCAGAACGTGGTCTTGACGGTCGCGGTCGCGAGGTAGGACGCGATGTCCGACGAGAGCGTGCCGGTTTCCTTGCGGATCAGGGTCAGCGCGGCGGCGCCGAGGCCGACGACGGCGGCGGTCAGCACGACCCAGTCAACGGTCACGGCGCCGTCTTCTTCGTTGCGGATCTTGCGGGCGATTTTGAAGAATTTCATGGGGTCTCTCCTTGGGGGCTCACTGGTTTCTCCGCGCTGCTGCCACCTCTGACCTTGGCTCGTTGCCTCGCGGTATGGGGATATATGGCCCCCGAATCGTGGCGGGATTTGGGCGGGGATAGGGTGATTTTACGAAGTGTTAACGTTCTTGTTTGAATTCAACACATTGAAATCGTTGAATTTGATGGGGCGGTTTGGGGCGAAAATCGTCCCGATGCGGCCTTCGCGCATCACGCGCGCGCCCGATTCCTCCGCAAGTCCCGTTTTCCTTGGATTTTCGGGGGTTTTTCGGGGATAAGGGAGAAAAGGGCAAAGACCCGGGCAGAGCAGGATAGCGCAAATGCGCCGCATATGGGCAGTCAGTATCGCGATTTGCGCGGCCTCAATGGCCGTGCCGACGCTGGCCGAGATCCGGCCGGCAACCCCCACCGTGAATTATTACAAGCCGAAACGTGTGCTGCCGCCGGCGCCGGGCACGACGCGGTTTCTCACGATCCAGATCAATCCGACGGAACAGGCCGCGGCGCTGGCCGCGCAGGCGGCGAAACCCTTCGCCCCGGTGACGAAGCTGCCGCCCGGTGCGACCGGCGCCGCGGCACCGCGCGCCGCCGCCCCCTCGAGCTACGCCTGGTTCTGGGATCAGGTCTCGCCCGGGATCGGCGATCGCTCCGGCCGCTTCTCCGCCGCGCTCGACGCGCTCGACGGCGGGCCGAACGGGCAGATCGTGCGCGCCCCGCGCCTCGACCATCTGCGCGACATCGCCAATCGCCACGGTCGCGACATCCTCGCCGCGACGATCGGCACCGAGGTCTCGCCCGCCTTCGCGCTCGCCGTGATCGCGACCGAATCGGGCGGGCGCGCCGATGCCGTCTCGAGCGCGGGGGCCGTCGGGCTGATGCAGCTCATCCCCGCCACCGCGACGCGCTTCGACGTCGACGACAGCACCGATCCGGCAAAGAACATCCGGGGCGGCGTCGCCTATCTCAACTGGCTGATGAAGGAATTCGACCGCGACCCGGTGATGGTGATCGCCGCCTATAACGCGGGCGAGAATGCGGTGAAGAACAACGGCGGCGTGCCGCCCTATGCCGAGACGCGCGACTATGTGCCGAAGGTGCTCGCCGCGTGGAAGGTGGCGCGGGGCCTCTGCCTCAGCCCGCCCGAACTGATGACCGACGGCTGCGTCTTCGCCGTGAAAGGGTAAGCATGACCGATCCGAAGCCGCTGGTGCTGGACGTCGACGGGACGTTCCTGAAGACCGATCTGCTGTTCGAGGGGTTTTGGGCCGGGCTCGGCCGCGACCCCTTCGCCACGCTCGGCGCCGCGGCGCGCCATTTCCGCGACCCCGCCCGGCTGAAGGCCGAACTTGCCCGGATCGCGCCTTTGCGCACCGATCTGATGCCGGTGAACCCCGAGGTCGCCGATCTCGCCGCGCAGGCGCAGGCCGCGGGGCGCGAGGTCTGCCTGGCCTCCGCCTCCGACCGCACGCTCGTGACGCAGCTCGCCACCGAAAAGGGGCTCTCGCCGCGGGTCTTCGCCTCCGACGGGGTGACCAACATGAAGGGCGCGACCAAGGCCGCCGCCCTCGTCGCGGCCTTCGGCGAGAAGGGCTTCGACTATGCCGGCAACGAGCCGGTCGACCGCAAGATCTGGGACCACGCCGAGACCGCGATCGTCGTCGGCGCCCCCGCCGAGGCGCAGGCGCTGCGCGCGCGCGGGCAGGCGGTGACCGAATGCACCGGCGGCTGGGCGCTCAAATCGCTCTGGAAGGCGATCCGCCCGCATCAATGGGTCAAGAACGTGCTGCTGATCCTGCCGATGATCGCGGCGCATCGCTTCGAACTGGCCACGCTGGTGCCGATCCTCTTCGGGATGATGGCGTTTTCCTTCGCCGCCTCCTCGATCTACATCGTCAACGACCTGCTCGACCTCGAGGCGGACCGGCTGCACCCGACGAAATGCCGCCGCCCCTTTGCCTCGGGCGCGGTGCCGATCCGGGTGGGGATGCTTGCCTTCTTCGGCCTCGCGGCGCTGGCGCTGGGCATCGGCGCGGCGCTGAACCCGGGCTTCCTCGGCATCGTCGTGCTCTACATGGTCACCTCGCTCGCCTATTCGCTGAAGCTCAAACGCATGCGCTGGGTCGATATCGCGACGCTTGCCGCGCTTTACACGATCCGCGTCGTCGCCGGCGCCGCGGCGGGGCAGGTCGAGGTTTCGGTCTATATGCTGATCTTCATCTTCCCGGTCTTCGTCGCGCTCGGCTGCGTGAAGCGGCTGACCGAGCTCACGCTCGCGAAGAATGACGAGCGTCTGCCCGGCCGCGGCTATGGCCGGCCCGACCGGGGCGACCTGCTCAATGTCGCGGGGCTCGGCGTCTTCGGCGCGCTTCTGATCTTCTTCCTCTACTCGGTCTCGGATCAGGGACGGATGCTCTACCCCGACACCTGGCTTCTGTGGCTCGCCATGCTGCCGATGGGCTGGTGGCTGATCCGCATGGTCATGCTCGGCTGGTTCGGCAAGCAGGATTACGACCCGATCGTCTTCGCGCTGCGCGACAAGTTCGGCCTCGGCATCCTGATGATGACGCTGAGCCTGATGTTCTGGGCCGCGGGCCTCTGGGCGAAGTGGTTCGGCGGCTAGGCCACGCGATCCCGGCGCAGGAAGGGCGCGAGCGGCGGCACGATCACCTCGGTGCCCGGGCGCAGATGCCGCGCGATCGCGATCAGGTCGCGGCGGCGAAAGGCGATGCAGCCGGCGGTGGGAAACGCTGGCCTGCGGCGCTGATGCAGAAAGATCGCCGAGCCCTTTCCCGGCGTCGCCTGCGGATAGTTCCAGTCGGTCACCAGCACGATGTCGTAAAGCGGATCGGGCCGCGCCAGGCGCTCATGGCTCGGCCGGAAGGGCGCCTTCACCGGCTGGTTGTAGGCGGGGTGATCCGCCGCGTCGCACCACAGATCCTGCGGCCCGATCGGGCGCGCCCAGCGCGCGGGCCGCTTCACCCGGTCGGCGCGGTAAAGCAGGCCGACGATCTTCCACCGCCCCGCCGGCGTCGCCCCGTCGCCCTCACGCTTCGCCAGCGTGATCCCGCCGCGGCCGATCTCGACCGGATAGCGCCGCCCCCGCCAGAGCAGCCCCGCGGGCGTCAGCCGCATCACAGGATATGCCCCGATTTCGCCGCCTTGGTCGCAAGATAGGCGGCATTGTGCCGGCTCAGACCGACCTTGAGCGGCACCCGCTCGACCACCTCGATCCCGTTCGCGGCGAGCATGTTCACCTTCTTCGGGTTGTTCGTCAGCAGCCGCACCTTGGAGAAACCAAGCTTCCGGAGCAGCCGCGCGCCAATGCGGAAATCGCGCTCGTCATCCTCGAAACCCAGCCGGTGGTTCGCCTCGACCGTGTCGAAGCCCTGATCCTGCAGGTCATAGGCGCGCATCTTGTTGGCAAGCCCGATGCCGCGCCCCTCCTGGTTGAGGTAAAGCAGAATGCCGGCCCCCTCGTGGCCCATCTGCGTCAGCGCCGCGTCAAGCTGCGGCCCGCAATCGCATTTCAGGCTCCCCAGCACATCGCCGGTGAAACAGGCCGAATGCAGCCGCGCGAGCACCGGCTGCGTGCGGTCGGGCGAGCCGATCTCGATCGCGTAATGTTCGGGGCCGCCGTCGTCGGGGCGGAAGATATGCAGCCGCCCCTTTTCCGCGGCGCGCATCGGCACGCGGGCGGCGGCCACCGGGGCGAGCAGCGTCTCGGCGGCAAGCGCGGTGAGCGTTTCGGTGGCATCGAGGCAGGTCAGCCCCTCGGGTGCGGGATCGGGCAGGGGGGCCAGCAGCGCGGCGGGCAGAAGCTGCGCCGATTTCGCCAGCGCGATCGCCGCGCGCGCATCGCTTGCCTCCCCCTCGCGCAGGCTCGCGAGCGGCCCTTTCATCGGCACGCGCAGATCGTCCGCCGGATCGGCGAGTGCGCGCAGCCAGGCGAGATCGGCGTCCTCCGGCACCCGGATCCGCGCGAGATCGTTGTTATAGACCCGCGCCTTCAGCGTCTCCGCCCGCCAGGAGGTCAGCGCCAGCGTGAGCGGGCCGAGCGCGCGCAGCGCCGCCAGCCGCTCGGGGCTCAGCGTCTCCACCGCGGCGGCGAGAAACCCGCCCCGGAACACGACGGGAAGGCCCATGCGCAGATCGGCGCGGGCCCGGTTGATGCGTTCGGCGGCGGTCAGGCCGAGGGGGAAATCTGTCGTCATGGCCCCGAATAGATAGCGACGGCTGAAACAAATTGAAACATCCCGCGGCTTCCCGTCACCTCCGCGTGAGAAAGATTTCACCCCTCTTGCCGTTCCCGTGATCGGCCGCCAGCTTTGCACCGAACGCAAGACCGCAATGACGGAGGCCGAGATGGCTGGTTTGAAGAAGATCCTCCTGGTCGATGACGACACCGATCTGCGCGAGGCGCTGGCCGAGCAGCTGGTCGCGACCGAGGATTTCGACGTGTTCGAGGCGGGTTCGGGCGCCGAGGCGGTGGAGAAGGCCAAGGCCGCGCTTTACGACATTGTCGTGCTCGACGTCGGCCTGCCCGACACCGACGGGCGCGAGCTGTGCAAGAAGCTGCGCAAGCAGGGGGTGAAATGCCCGGTGGTGATGCTCACCGGCCATGACACCGACGCCGACACGATCCTCGGCCTCGATTCTGGCGCCAACGACTACATCACCAAACCCTTCAAGTTCCCGGTGCTGCTCGCCCGGCTGCGCGCCCAGCTGCGCACCCATGAACAGTCGGAAGACGCGGTGTTCCAGCTTGGGCCGTATACGTTCAAGCCGGCGATGAAGATGCTGGTCGACGCCAAGGAGCGCAAGATCCGGCTGACCGAGAAGGAAACCAATATCCTCAAGTTCCTTTATCGCGCGACCGACGGCGTGGTGCCGCGCGACGTGCTCCTGCACGAGGTCTGGGGCTACAACGCCGGGGTCACGACCCACACGCTCGAGACCCATATCTACCGGCTGCGTCAGAAGATCGAACCCGATCCGCAGAATGCGCGGCTTCTGGTGACGGAATCGGGCGGCTATCGGCTGGTGGCCTGAATGCCGGCAGCGGGGGGTTCACACCCCCGCACCCCCGTGGAGTATTTCCTCCAAGAAGAAGCCAAGGCGCTTTCATCTTGCCGAAAATACCTCGGGGTGAATGCGCCGCAGGCGCAGAGGGGCAGCGCCCCTCACACCGTTGCCCCTCACACCGAAGGGTCGATATCCTCTTCCGCCTCTTCGAGGCTGAGGCCAAGCGCGTTGAGCCCGTCCTCGAGGTAATCGGCGAGCATCGGAATGCCGAGGAGGTAATCCTCCGTCGGCGCCGTCGCTTCCGCCCGCGCCGTCGCGATCGCCTCGTCGAGCTCGCTCGCGTCGAAGGTCTCCCGCCCGATCCACATCACCGCGGTCAGCGCGGCCTGCTCATCCTCGTTCAGCCCCGCGATGAAGGCGCGCAGTTCGCGCCCCTGACCCGAGCCGGGAATGTCGGAATCGAACTTCCGGGCGCGGATGATGATATGGGCGATTTTGGACGGGCTGATCGTCAGCATGGAAACCTCCGTGATGCCCTAATCTCGCGCCTGTGATCGCATTGCGCAAGCGCCAATCGGTCAGGACGGAAGTGGAACGGAGGGCTTTGTCGCGGGCTCGGGCGCAATCTCCTCGAAATCGAAATTATCGAGGCGATGCGCGCGTTTGCCGGCCTTTTCGGCGGAGATCTTGATCTCCTCGATATCCTTCGCGGCCTGCGCGAAATGGCGGTCGAGATTGGCGACGCGCCCGCCCAGCCGCTCGACATCGAGATAAAGCGCGGCGAGCTCGCGCCGGATCGCCCCGGCCTGCTCGCGCATGCGCGCGTCCTTCAGCACTGCGCGCATCGTGTTGAGCGTCGCCATGCAGGTGGTGGGCGAAACGATCCAGACCTTCGCGGCAAAGCCCTCGCGCACGAGGTCGGGGAAATTCGCGTGGAGTTCCGCATAGACCGCCTCGGAGGGCAGGAACATCAGCGCGCCATCGGCGGTCTCGCCCTCGATCAGGTAGCGATCGGCGATCGCGCGGATATGGGCGCGCACCGCGCCGCGCATCAGCCGCTGCGCCTCGGCAAGCTCGGCCTGCGTGCGGGCGCGGCGCAGCGCCTCATAGGCCTCGAGCGGGAATTTGCTGTCGATCACGATCGGCCCGGGCGGATTGGGCAGATGGATCAGGCAATCCGCCCGCCGCCCGTTCGAAAGCGTCGCCTGCATGGTGAAACTGTCGGCAGGCAGCGCCTTGAGCACGATGTCATGCAGCTGGATCTCGCCAAAGGCGCCGCGGGTCTGCTTGTTCGAAAGAATATCCTGCAAGCCCAGCACATTGCCCGAAAGCTTCTCGATATTCGCCTGCGCCTTGTCGATCGCGGCCAGACGCTGCTGCAGATCGCCGAGCGAGCGCGCGGTGCGCGTCGCCGATCCGTGCAGGCTCTCGACCATCGTGCGGTTCACCTCGGCGAGGCGCAGCTCCATCAGCTGCAGCATCTTCGCCTGGCTCGTCGCCTGCGCATCGGAAACGTGGTGCAGCCCGCCCGCAAGCTGCTGCTGCCCGTCGGAAAGCGCCTGCACCCGCTGGGCCAGCTGCATCATGTGCAGCCCAAGCGGCGCCACCACCTGCGCCGAGCGCGCCGAGGCCCGCCAGACGAGCAATAGCAGCAAAAGCAGCACGGCCCCCGCCATGAGCGCCGCGATCACCAGCGGATCGCCAAGGTCGATCCGATGCGCGCCGATCCCGATCATGTCCGCCCGAACAGCCGTTCGATATCGGCGAGCTTCAGCTCGACATAGGTCGGGCGGCCGTGGTTGCACTGGCCCGAATGCGGCGTCGCCTCCATCTCGCGCAAAAGCGCGTTCATCTCCTCGACGCGCATCTGCCGGCCCGAGCGCACCGATCCGTGGCAGGCCATCCGGCTCAGCACCGCCTCGATCTTCGCCTGCACGAGCTGGCTGTCGCCGAGATCGGCCAGCTCGTCGAGCACGTCGCGCAAGAGCGCCCCGGCGTTGATCTCACCCAGAATCGCCGGCGTCTCGCGCACCGCGATCGCCGAGCCGCCGAAGGGCTCGATCGTCAGACCCAGCCGTTCGAGCGCGCCCGCATGTTCAAGCAGCAGCGCCGCATCGCCCGAGGAGAGCTCGACGATCTCGGGGATCAGCAGCGCCTGCGCCGCGACACCCTTTTCCGCCATCTGCCGCTTCAGCCGCTCATAGACGAGCCGCTCATGCGCGGCGTGCTGATCGACGATGACGACGCCGTTTTCCGTCTGCGCGATGATGTAATTCTCATGCACCTGCGCGCGCGCGGCACCGAGCGGCGCATGGGTCAGCTGTGCGGTCTCGGGCGGCGGCACCTCGGCCCGGGCGCTGGGCGCGATCGGCGCGTAGCCGAGCGGCGCCTCGTCGAAGGCGGGGGCCTCGGTATCCGGCAGATCGAAGCCGCCGAAGGGCGCCTGCGCGGTGTAAGAGGCACGCATCGCGCCAAGGCTCGGGCGATCCATCTGATAGATCCGCGGCGGCAGATCGGCGGGCTCGGGCCGCATCGCGCCGAGCGTCGCCGTCGCCACCGTCGAGGACGCCCGATGCCCGGCCTGCGCCAGCGCATGGCGGATCGCGGTGACGATCAGCCCGCGCGGGATGCCCGACTCGCGGAATCGCACCTCGGCCTTTGCCGGGTGGACATTGACGTCGACGCGCTCGGGCTCGCAGCTGAGGAAAAGCACCGCGGCGGGGTGGCGGTCGCGGCTGAGGAAATCCATATAGGCGCCGCGCAGCGCGCCAAGCAGCATCTTGTCGCGCACCGGGCGGCCGTTGACGAAGAGGAACTGCTCCACCGCCGCGCCGCGCGAATAGGTCGGCAGCGCGGCATAGCCGGTCAGCCGGATCCCCTCGCGTTCCGCGTCGATCGCCAGCGCATTATCGGCAAAGGCGCGGCCGAGCACCCGGCCCAGCCGCCCCGAAAGCGCGCCGAAAAGCTCGCCCTGTTCGGCATCGGCGCGGAAGATCTCGCGCCCGGCGCCGCCGTCGCTGACATCGCGCAGGGTGAAGCTGACATAGGGCTCCGCCATCGCGAGGCGTTTGACGACATCGGCGATCGCCTGCGCCTCGGCGCGGTCGGTGCGCAGGAACTTGAGCCGCGCCGGGGTGGCGTAGAAGAGATCGCGCAGCTCGACCACGGTGCCACGGTTGAGCGCCGCGGGCTTCACCGGCGCGATCGCGCCCCCCGAAACCGAGATCACCGCCGCCTCGAACCCCTCGGCGCGCGAGGTGATGGTGAGCCGCCCGACCGCGCCGAGCGAGGGCAGCGCCTCGCCGCGAAAGCCGAAAGTGTGGATGTTGAGCAGGTCCGATCCGTCGATCTTCGAGGTCGCATGCCGCGACAGCGCGAGCGGCAGATCCTCCGCCGTCATGCCGCAGCCGTCGTCGGCGATGCGGATCAGCGTCTTGCCGCCCTGCGCATAGGTGACCTCGATGCGCGAGGCCCCCGCATCGAGCGCGTTCTCGATCAGCTCCTTCACCGCCGAGGCGGGGCGTTCGACCACCTCGCCCGCCGCGATGCGGTTCGCCGCCGCATCGTCAAGCTGCCGGATCACGGGGCGCGACGCGCCTATCTGGGGGGGCTGAGCATTCATTCCACAAGGGATAGCACAGCCCCGAACCGGCCCCAAGAGATTCGGATCAGAGCCCGCTCGGCCGCCCGACCACGACAAAGCGCAGCGCCTCCGCGTCGAGCATCCGCTGCGCCATCCGCGCGATATCCGCCTTCGTCACCGCGTTCACCTTGTCGTTGCGCGTAGCGATATAGTCGATCGGCAGCCCCTCGAGCTGCATCCCCGCAAGGATGTCGGCGATATTGCCGTTGCCGTCGAAGCGCAGCGGATAGGCGCCGGTCAGATAGGTCTTCGCGTCCTCGAGCTCCGTGTCGGTGACGGCGCCTTTCGCGGCCTTCGCCCATTCCTGCTTCACGATCGCGATCGCCTCGGCGGTCTTGTCGTTGGCCGAGGCGAAGCTGCCCTGCCAGGTCTCGGCCAGATCCTTCGGCACGAGATAGGTGTAGATCCCATAGGTCAGGCCGCGCTTCTCGCGCACCTCCTCCATCAGCCGCGAGGAGAAGCCCCCGGCGCCGAGGATCTGGTTGAAGACATAGGCGGCGAAGAAATCGGGGTCGTCCATCGCGAGCCCCTTCTGCCCGAAGATCACCACCGATTGCGGGCTGTCCCAGTCGACCTTGGTGACCCCGCCGGTCAGCTGCAGATCGGCACGCGGCGGCATTTCGGCCCCGGTCGCGGGCAGCGCGCCGAGCAGCCGGTCGAGCATCGCGCCCAGTTCCTCGGGGGTGATGTCGCCCACCGCCGAAACCACCAGACGATCCTTCGCCATCACCCGCGCCTTCGCGTCGAACATGTCCTCGCGGGTGAGCGCCTTCACGCTCTCCTCGGTGCCGTTGAGCGAGCTGCCATAGGGGTGATCGCCATAGGCGAGTTTGCGAAAGCTCTGCCCCGCGATCGCATTCGGATCCTTCGCATCCGAGGCGATGATCGACAGCACCTGACCCCGCACGCGATCGACCGAGGCCTGATCGAAATGCGGATCGGTGAGCGCGCCGCGCAAAAGATCGACCGCCTTGTCGCGGTTTTCCGTCAGCATCCGCGCCGAAATGCTCAGCGTGTCGTCGTCGACGTCGAACTTGAAGGCGGCGGCGAGCGCCTCCTGCGCGGCTGCAAAGCCCTGGCTGTCATAGCCGGCCGAGCCCTCCTCGAGCGTCGCGGTCATCAGGTTGATCGCGCCACGCTTGCCCGGCGCGTCGAGCGAGGCACCGCCGCGAAAGCGGATCTCGAGCGCGGTGAAGGGGATGTCATGCGCCTGCACGAGCCAGGCCTTGATCCCGCCGGGGGAGGTGACCTCCTCGATGTCGAGCGCCTGCGCCGGGGCGGCAAGCAGCAGCGCGGCGACGGCGAGCGCGGCGAGGCGGGCAGGGGCCCTGAGCAGAACGCGGATCATTGCGTCACCTCCGCACCCATCGCGGGCATTTCCGGCGCGGCCCCGGCCGGCGGCGGCGGGGCGTTCGCGCCGCGCTCGACATAGCCGGTCACCGAATCGTCGGGGTTCAGCAGATCGCGCGCCGCGGCCATCACGTCATCGGCGGTGACCGACATCAGCGCATCGGGCCAGCCCTGCACATCCTCGACCGAGAACCCCGAGGCGAGCGCCT
Organism: Paenirhodobacter sp.; assembly: GCF_050177655.1. NCBI lineage: Bacteria > Pseudomonadati > Pseudomonadota > Alphaproteobacteria > Rhodobacterales > Paenirhodobacter > Paenirhodobacter sp. The sequence continues at coordinate 77,393 of NZ_JBFXGV010000006.1, read as the reverse complement.
CGCCATAGCGTTGCGCCAGCGCCATCGTGTCATCCTGTTCGTAGATCTCGCCCGCGCGGATCTGGGTGCGGATCCGCTCGAACTGCGCCGGGTCGATCCCGGTTTTCAGAAACTCGGCGAGCGCGGCGTCGAGCGCGGTTTCCGCCTCGGGCAGGCTCACGTCCGCCGCGGGCATCACGCCGATGCTGAAGGTGGTCTTGTCGATCGACATCCCGTCATAGCCCGCGGAGGCATAGATCGCGTCGCCCTTGTCGAAGACGAGCTTGCGCGAGAGCACCGAAGTCTGCGCATTGCCACCCAGAAGCTCGGCGAGGATCGTCAGCGCCGCGGCGGTCTTCTGATCGCCGGGGTTGCGCTCGGTGGCAAGGTAGGTGCGGCTCAGATAGGGCTGCGCGACGCGGTCATCCCGGTAGACGAGGCGCCGCTCGGCGCGCTGCGGCGGCTCCTGCGGGCGCATGCGCGGCGGAATGTCGGCGGAGGGTTCGAGCGGGCCGTAATATTCCTCGGCGAGCGTCTTCACCTCATCCTCGGTCACGTCGCCCGCAACCACCAGAACCGCGTTGTTCGGCGCATAGAAGCGGTGATACCAGGCAAGCGCATCGTCGCGGGTCAGCGCCTCCATCTCCTGGCGCCAGCCGATCACCGGCGTTCCATAGGGCGAATTGAGATATTGCGCCGCCCGCGCCTGCTCGCCGAACAAGGCGCCCGGATCGCTGTCGGTGCGCTGGTTGCGCTCGGCCAGGATCACGTCGCGCTCGGTCTTCCAGTCGTCGGGCGAGATCTTGAGATGCCGCATCCGGTCCGCTTCCATCTTCATGATGAGCGGCAGCCGGTCGGCGGCGATGCGCTGGTAATAGGCGGTGTAATCATAGCTGGTGAAGGCGTTGTCAGACCCGCCATTCGCCGCCACCGTCTTCGACAGCTCCCCCGCCGCCATCGTGTCGGTGCCCTTGAACATCAGATGCTCGAGGTAATGCGCGATCCCCGACTTGCCGCGCATCTCGTCGGCGGCGCCCGCCTTGTACCAGACCATCTGCACCACGACCGGGGCGCGGTGATCCTCGATCACCACCGCCTCGAGCCCGTTCGGAAGGGTGAAATGGCTGACCGGATCGGCCTGGGCCGGGCTGACCACGGCCGAGGTGACGAAAAGAACCGCAGTCGCGGCGGCAAGCGAAGCACGCAGCATGGAAACCTCTCTGTTGCGGCAACAGGTTACCGGGGCTGGCCCGGGAGGCAACCACGCATCGCCGCTTTGACGGACAGTTGAACGCGCGTTATTGCATCGCCTGCTGCGCAGTGCCCGAGGGCGGCGCGGCCGGCGTGCGCAGGCCAAGCCGGCGCCAACGCTCGAGTTCGGCCTCCTGGTCAAGCGCCATCGGCTTGTAGGCCTTGTAATAGATGTTCACCGCGAAGAGCTTCTCAAGCAGACGCCCGTCGTGATCCTTGCGATAGGCGTAATCCTCGGCGGCCAGGGTCTGGCGGATGTCGCCGGAGGCGCCGAAACGGTCCGCCCGCGCGAGAAGCGCCCCGTCGCCCGCCGGCACGCCCTTGCCCGTCGCGGTGACGCGGGCGGGGTTGCCGCCAAGCGCGGCGACGGCATCGGCCTCGGGCGTCGGATCGGTGAGATTGCTGCCGCCCGGCGTGGGCGCGGGCAGCTCGCTCAGGCTGTCGGGCATCTGCAGCGGTTTCGTCGGCAGGATGCCGAATTCATCCGGCCCCGCCGAATCGGAGCGCAGATGCATCAGCTGCGGCTCCTTGTTCGAGGAGCAGCCGGCAATGAAAAGCGCCGCGAAAAGCGCGATCCCGAGTTTGCCGATCATCTGGCGCATCCGCCGCTCCCTCATCCGTTCCGATCCCTCTTAGCCTATCGCTTCACATCCGTCACGCCCCAAAGGCGGCTCAGTGGCGGCGTTTCGCTCCTGCCTTCGCCGCCGACTTCGTGCCCGCCTTCGCCTTCGCCGAATCGTCGGGCGAAAACAGCACGAGGCCGATCGCGCCCAGGAAAATCGCGATATCGGCGACGTTGAAGGAATAGGGGTTGTGCCAGAAGGGCAGCGACATGTTCAGGAAATCGGCCACCGCACCATAGGCGAGCCGGTCGATCACATTGCCGAGCGCGCCGCCGATGAGCAGCCCCGCCGCCACCGTCACCCGCGCCGAATGCGCCCCGCGGGAGACCCAGCGCCCGACCCAGGCCGAGATCCCCAGCGCGAGCACGATCAGCCCCCAGCGCGTCCATTGATCCGCCCCCGCGAAGAGGCCGAAGTTCACGCCCTGATTCCACGCCATGCGGAAGTTGAGCCAGGGCGGCGCCACGTCGATCGACCGCCGCAGGTCGAGTTCCATCACATGCACGACCAGATATTTGGAAATCTGGTCGAGCAGGATCACCAGGGCCGCGACGCGCGCCGTGAGCTTCATGCCGCCCCCGTCAGTGCCGGAAGTGGCGCATGCCGGTGAACACCATGGCGAGGCCACGTTCGTTCGCCGCGTCGATCACTTCCTGGTCGCGCATCGAGCCGCCGGGCTGGATGATCGCGGTCGCGCCCGCCTCGGCCGCGGTGATCAGCCCGTCGGCGAAGGGGAAGAAGGCGTCCGAGGCGACGACCGAGCCCTTCGTCGGGGTCTCGGAGAGGCCGCAGGCCTCCATCATGTCCACGGCCTTGCGCGCGGCGATGCGCGTGCTGTCGACGCGGCTCATCTGGCCGGCGCCGACGCCGACGGTGGCGCCGTCCTTCACGTAGATGATCGCGTTCGACTTCACGTGTTTCGCGACCTTCCAGGCAAAGAGCAGATCTTTCAGCTCCTGCGCGCTGGGTTCGCGCTTGGTCACGACCTTCAGATCCGCCTCGGTGATCGCGCCATTGTCCTTGCCCTGCACGAGGAAGCCGCCGGCGACCTGGCGGAAGGTGGTGATCGCCGCCTTCGGGTCGGGCAGCGCGCCGGTGGTGAGCAGACGCAGGTTCTTCTTCGCGGCGAAGATCGCCTTCGCCTCGTCGGTGGCGTCGGGGGCGATCACCACCTCGGTGAAAATGCGCGAGATCTCCTCGGCGGTGGCGCCGTCGAGCGTGCCGTTCAGCGCGATGATGCCGCCGAAGGCCGAGGTGCGGTCGCAGTCGAAGGCGCGGGCATAGGCCTCGGCCAGCGTCGCGCCGGTGGCGACGCCGCAGGGGTTGGCGTGCTTGATGATCGCGACGGCGGGCTTCGCCGTGCCGAATTCGGCGACGAGCTCAAACGCCGCATCGGTGTCGTTGATGTTGTTGTAGCTCAGCTCCTTGCCCTGCCACTGCTTCGCGGTGGCGACGCCCGGCCGGTTCGAGCCATCAAGATAGAAGGCCGCCGCCTGATGCGGGTTCTCGCCATAGCGCAGGCTCTGCGCAAGCTCGCCGGCAAAGGCGCGCCGGCGCGGGGTTTCCTCGCCGATCGCCGCCGCCATCCAGGTCGAGACCGCCGCGTCATAGGCCGCGGTGCGGGCATAGGCGATCTGCGCGAGGCGCTGGCGGAACGGGTAGGTGGTGGCGCCGTCATTCGCATCGAGTTCCTCGAGCACCGCGGCGTAATCCTGGGTATCGACCACGGTCGCGACGAAGGCGTGGTTCTTCGACGCCGCGCGGATCATCGCCGGCCCGCCGATGTCGATATTCTCGATGCAGTCGTCATAGGCCGCACCCTTCGCCACCGTCGCCTCGAACGGGTAGAGGTTGACGACCAGCAGGTCGATCGCCTCGATGCCGTGCGCGACCATCGCGGCGACGTGCTCCTCGTTGTCGCGCAGCGCGAGCAGACCGCCATGCACCAGCGGATGCAGCGTCTTCACGCGGCCATCCATCATCTCCGGGAAGCCGGTGACCTCGGCCACGTCGCGCACGCTCAGCCCCGCCTCGCGCAGCGCCTTCGCGGTGCCGCCGGTGGAGACGAGCTCGACCCCGCGCGACGCAAGGGCACGGGCGAAGTCGATCAGCCCGGTCTTGTCGGAGACGGAAATCAGCGCGCGGGTGAGGGGGACGTTTCTGGTCATGGCTGGCAGTCCTTATGCTCAGAGGTCGGTTTCGCGGGGTCGCGGGGCGATATCGCGGGTCGCGGCGGGGGTATCCTGTGCTTTGGCCAAGGTCCAGCCGATTTGACAGCCGGGCTCGAACATCCGCCCCGAAAGCACGATCTGCTGCGTCGCGCGCGGGCGCAGGCGCCCCTTTTCGAGGTAAACGGAGGGATCGAGCGCCAGCTCGACCTCGCCGTCGAAGCGGAACACCCAGATCTCGCCGGATTTGAGCGCCATCGACACCGCCCAGCCACCCATGTCGAGCGTGGCGTCGACATCGGGGTGCAGGTGGAAGCGGATCTGATAGGCGACCCCCTTCAGCCCGCCGCGTTCGAGCACCGCCTCGAACCGCTTGCGATCCTCGGCGGTGGTGGCGGCAAGGGTCTCCTCGCCGCGCAGATGGCCGCCGTCGGGGCTCAGTTCAAGCGCGCGCAGATGGCTCAGCCCGTGGGTCGGGATATAGCCGTCATGGCCGAACAGCGCATGGCGTGCCGGATCGCCCTCGGGCCGCATCCAGACATCCTTCGGCGTCTCGTCGAGCCAGCTCTTCGGCACCCCGCCGAAACGCTGCTCGGGGCCAAGGCGGGAGGAGGAGAACCCCTCGATCGAGAGTGTCGAATGGCTGGCCGTGGCACGGCCGGCGCGCGCCCATTCCGGCCCGAAGATCGCGCCCGAGCCGCAATTGACGATCAGCGGCCGCCGCCCCGAGGTCAGCTCGAAGGCGAGCGTCGAGGCATGGGCATTGGCGGAGGCCGGCCCGCGCGGCGGCGCGCTCGCATCGACGACGATCGTGGTGCGCCCGGCATGCAGCCGCGCGAAACCCATCGCGAGCCCCTCGGGCGCGCCCTGCCGCGAGCCCGAGGCCGCAAGCGCCGCGTCGAGCCGCCCCTCGAGCCCGCGCCCGCCGCCGTGGAACCGCGCGAGCCCGCCATCGGCATGGCGCAGCGCGCGCAGCGTGGGGGCGATTCGCGCGATCGCGGCGAGGTGTTCGGGCGCCGGGGTGCGGCCCGCGCCGGTCAGCGCATCGGCGGCCCAGATCAGCAGCGTGAAAACCTCGAGCAATTCCTCGGGGTTGCGCGTCGGTATCCCACCCTCGGCGTCGATCTGCGCGGCGCATTCGCGCGCCAGCGCCTGCGCCGCGGGACCGGCATGCGCCTCCATCCCGGTGAGCGAGAGACCGGCATAGATCAGCCCGGTCAGCGCCTCGAACCGCGGCAGGCCGGGGCTGGCCGAGCGCCAGCGCCGCGCGAGGAACAGCGTCTGCTGCGCGAGGGTGCGAAAGAACCCCTCGGCCGCGGTGCGGTCGCGCCCGTTCAGGATCAGGATCGCGTGGTTGATGAAGCGGATCAGCCGCCGCCCGGTCAGATCCGGCGTCCAGCCCGGGCCGGTGCCGCCCGAAAACCGCTCGATCCAGCCAAAAACCCAGTCCTGCGCGCGGCTGCGCGCGGTGCGATCGCCCACCGCGGCCAGATCGTCGAGCCAGGCGCAGCCCTGCAGCGCGGCCTCGAAGCTCGGATCGGGCATCGGCAGATCCCAGATCGAGAGGCCCGGCCCCTCGATCAGATAGCCCGCAAAAAGGAAATTGCCGGCGACGAGCTGTCGGCCGCGCGCGTAGGAGCCGATCGTGCGCGGCTCGGGCTGGCTCACGAATCCGGTCGCGGGGCGCGCACGGGCGGCGCGCCGCGCCGCGAGCCGGTCGAGCGCGTGCTCCATCCGCCCCCGCGCGCTTCCCTGCGCCGATCTGCTGCCGCTGCCTGCCATCCGTGCTATCCCGTGCCCCGCCGGTTCGCGCGCACCATAATCCGCGCCCCGTCCCCTGTCACCGCCGATTTCCGCCTCAGGCGGCGGGCCGCAGATCGGCGATGAAGAAGCCGTCCATGCCGCCGCGCTCGGCCCAGAAATCCGGGCGCAGGCGCAGCGCGCCCTCGGGCGTGATCCACTCCGGCGCGATCCCGGGCAGCTCCGGCGCCGCGATGGTCAGCCCGGGGTGCCGTTCGAGTGCCGCCGCCACCTGCCGCTCGCCCTCCTCGGGCAGAAGCGAGCAGGTGCAATAAACCAGCCGCCCGCCCGGAGCGAGCCAGCCAAGCGCGCGGTCGATCAGCGCCGATTGCAGCGCGAACAGCGTCTTGATCCCCGCCGCATCCTTGACGAAGGGCAGATCGGGATGGCGCCGGATCGTGCCGGTGGCGGAGCAGGGCGCGTCGAGCAGGATCGCGTCGAAGGGCGCCGCGGGCGCCCAGTCGAGCGCATCGGCGGCGATCACCTCCGCCTTCAGATCGCAGCGCGCAAGGTTCTCGCGCAGCCGCGCGAGTCGCGGCTCGGAAATATCGAGCGCGGTGACCTCGGCCCCGGCGGCGGCAAGTTGCAGCGTCTTGCCCCCGGGCGCGGCGCAAAGGTCGAGCACCCGCATCCCGGGCCTTGCCCCGACCAGCCGCGCGGCGAGTGCCGCGGCCGCATCCTGCACCCACCAGGCCCCCTCGGCATAGCCCGGCAGCTCGGTGAGCTGTGCCCCGGGCGCCAGCCGCAACGAACCGGTCGGCAGAAGCTCGGCCCCCAGTCTCGCGGCCCAGGCCTCGGCATCCGATTTCACCGTGAGGTCGATCGGCGCGCCCATCAGATGCGCCGCCTCCATCCGCATCACCGCCGCCTTGCCCCAGGCCGACATCAGCCGCCCGCGCAGCCAGCCGGGCAGCGCCGGCGGATCGAGCCGCCCCCAGCGCTCGGTCTCGCCCGCGACCTTGCGCAGCACCGCGTTCACCAGGCCCGAAAACCCCTCCGTCCGCTTGCCCCCCGCATGGGCAAGCGCGACGGCGGCATTCACCACCCCATGCGGCGCCGTGCCGTCGAGGCAAAGCTCGACCGTCGCCAGCCGCAAAAGCGCGCGCAGATCGGGCGGCGGCGCCTTGCGCAGATGCGGCTTCAGCATCGCATCGGCGCGGCTCAGATTGCGCAGCACCTCGAGCGCAAGCCGGTTCGCCCGCGCGCGATCGGGCGGCGCAAGCGCGGCAAGCACGCCGGCCTGTTCGGCGAGGGTCTGCTGCCCCTCCGTCACCCCCGCAATCAGGGCGAGCGCGGCGCTCCGGGCGGGGTCGATGCTGGTCATGCCGGTTTCCCTTGTTGTTCGGGCGCGTCGACCGGCCTATATCCGACGTCAGAGAGAACCGCAAAGCCGGAGGCCGAGATGAGCGACGAACCCCGCAAGGATCTTCCCCCCGCGGCGCAGCGCGCGCTGGCCGAGGCCGAGGCGCGGCGCAAGGCCGCCCCTCCCGCCGATCTGCCGACCGAACTTGGCGGGCGCGACGGGCCGGAGCCGGTGCGCTTCGGTGATTGGGAAAAGAAGGGCATCGCCATCGACTTCTGAGTCGGTGCCTCTGATGGGCGAGGACGAACCATGCTGACCCCGGCGGATGCGGCATTTCTCGACGGGCTGCGCGCCGCCGGGATCGAGATCGGAGCGCCCGAACCGCGCTATCTCGAGGAGCCGCGGGGCCGCTGGCCCGGGCAGGCCGCCGCGGTGGCGAAACCGCATTCCACCGAACAGGTCTCCGAGATCCTGCGCCGCGCCCATGGTGCGCGCGTCGGCGTCGTGCCCTATGGCGGCGGCACCGGGCTCGTCGGCGGGCAGGTGATGGGGGAGGGGCCGCTGCCGCTCGTCCTCAGCCTCGAGCGGATGACCGCCTTGCGTGCGCGCGACGCGCAAAGCCTCGTGATCGAGGCCGGCGCCACGCTGCAGGCGGTGCAGGACGCCGCCGCCGAAATCGGCCGGCGCTTTCCGCTCACCATCGCGGCGCAGGGCACGGCGCAGATCGGCGGCTGCCTCGCCACCAATGCCGGCGGCGTGCATGTGCTGCGCTACGGCAATGCCCGCGCGCTCTGCCTCGGCCTCGAGGTGGTGCTCGCCGATGGCACGGTCTGGAACGGGCTCACCCGGCTGCGCAAGGACAACACCGGCTACGACCTGCGCGATCTGATGATCGGGGCGGAGGGCTCGCTCGGCGTGATCACCGCCGCGGCGCTGCGCCTCTACGAGCCGCCCGCGGTCGAGGGGCTGGCCTTCTTCGCCGTGCCCTCGCCCGCGGCGGCGGTCGCGCTTCTGGGCCTCGCGCAGGCGCGCTTTGCCGGCTGCGTCTCCGCCTTTGAACTGATCTCGCGCCAGGGGCTCGCGTTCCAGCGCGAGGTGGGGATGGAGCTGCATTTCCCCTTCGCCGAAGACCCCGACTGGATGGTGCTGATCGAACTGGGCCTGCCCGCGGGGATGGATGTCGAGGAAAGCTTCGCGGGCCTTTTCGAGGCGGCCGAGGATCTCGTCCTCGATGCGGTGATCGCGCAATCGGGCGCGCAGGTGGCGCAGTTCTGGGAGCTGCGCGAGAGCCTGCCGCTCGCCAATCGCCGCATCGGCGCGATCTCGAGCCACGACATTTCGGTGCCGGTGGCGTCGATCCCCGAATTCATCGCCGAGGGCGACGCGATGCTCGCCGCGATGGGCGACATGCGGATCAACTGCTTCGGCCATGTCGGCGACGGCAACCTGCATTACAACGTCTTCCCGGCGCGGGGCCGCAAGCGCGATGCGTATGACGCGCTGCGCAAGCCGGTGATGGAGGCGGTGCATGACCTCGTCGTGCATCGCTTCAACGGCTCGATCTCGGCCGAGCACGGCATCGGGCGTTTCAAGGTCGAGGAACTCGAACGCTACGCCGACCCGGCGAAGCTCGCGATGATGCGAGGGATCAAGGCGGCGCTCGATCCGCAGGGGATCCTGAACCCCGGGGCTGTGGTGCGGGGGTAGGGGCGGTTTGGGCGGTGAGCAGCCCGACGGCAACGCAGCATTGCGGTCGCAGCAATTTTCCGGAGCAGCCGTTGAGGCAGAGCGCAGCGAAATCATGGCTGGTTTAACCACAAGGGGCCGGGAGCCAATTGCGGCAGTTGCAGTATGGCGGAAGTAGTTTCCCACTGGAGCGGTCATCCGAATTCCGCCTAGCTGTCTGATTACACTTCAGTGAGCGGCCATTTCTTAAGATCAAACGACCGACAAACGGAGTTCGGCAATCGCTGGGACGAAGCGATCCGCAAGTCGCTGATCGCTCGTCACCAGAAGATAATCACGCTCTACAGCTTGGGCTACGATCCAGAGGTCGTTCTCATCGACTTGGAGAATCTGACCTGAGGCCCGATCTTGCCAGTTCTCCAGCCATCGGGGAGTGCGACGAGACAGGTCGAGGTAATGCTCAGCTAGGAGCGCCTTGACGTGGCCATATGCTTCGGCTGTATGGCGACCGACTTCTGCAAGTGGATACGCTGCTGCCTGAGTGAGCGTGTGACGGATATGGGAGACGTCCTGTCCGGCACGCTGGGCTGCTTCCATCCCGTAGCGAAGTTCGGCTAACACGACGGCCGAGAGATAGACGAGGTCGCTTTGGGCAAAGGCCTGCGCCCGCCCATGAACCGCCGCGAAATTGGGGCGGCGCGGATCGAACAGGACGGACACGAAATTTGTGTCGAGAAGAATCTGCTCCATCAGTCAAGGAACCTTGCGAGTGCATCATTTTCCTCAGCTGGTGCGGGCTTGAATACATCGAGCACCCAAGCGCCTTGGTTGGATGCATGATCTCGGGTCAGCCATTCGTAAAGTGGCACATATCCCTTCAGGTCCGCCGGCAGCCAGCCAGAGAAGCCATGCTGCACCGGTCGCTTACGACCTTCGAAATAGGAAAATAGCTGGCGTTCAAGACGTGGCGGCAGATCATAACCGTCAAGCACGAGTGCATCGATCCAGACGAGCAGGCGATCAAGACGCGAATCATACTCATTGCCTACGAGCACGGCATGGTGCTTCTCATCAAGAAGAGCTTCATATTCCCGCACGGCCGCACCAAGCTTAATCATATCCAATTTGCGTGGAAGCGGCATACTGCCGAGCATGACGTTGGTGAAATCATGATCGGTCGAATGTTCAGTGACGAAAGCATTGGCGAGCGGCCCGTTTAAGATCGCGGCCAGCGCTCGGATGTCATAGTCGCCAGTAGGCCAGATCCCAGTAAATTGCTGCGACGCCCAAAGCCCACTGTCATCGGCCGCCGCCGAGAGCCGCCATGGGCCCCGAGACGAGCGCTGGTTGTTGATCAGAACCTTGGGGTTGTCCCAGAGTCTTTGTAGCGGCCCTTGGCGATAGCTAAGCTCGGGATCGATGCTGAGCCACACCGTGTTCATCAAATGAAACGGGATAAGGCTATCGGCAGGCTTGTAGATTCCTCGTTCGCGCATCGGGCCAGGCGCATTAAACACGCCAGCACGCTGCGACCTCCATTGAAGTCCTCGGCCAATGTCCGCACAGTTACCTAGCCGGGGTGCGTCTTCGAGATAGGACCAAAGCGCGTCGAGTTCACCAATCCAGATGTTACCAGCGGGCGCAGCCCGAACCGAGTGACGCTGGGAAGTGACGGAGCCATGAGCGAGAAACCGTTCTCTGTCCGCATCGACAACAGTCTTGGCAATTAACCGAACGGGCTTAGTCAACGTTTCCACGGGACGCCGATCGGTCGCGATCACGAGAGCGCATGGATAGGTCGCCTTCTCGAAGATGCGATCGGGAAGCGAGACAAGCTCGATCCTGTCATAGGTGGCCGCAAGTCGTGCTCGGAGATTACGATATTGAGTCTGTTGCAGGACGCCACGTGGTAACACGAAGCCCAGCGCCTCGGGGCCTGCATCTATAGAGGCATGAAGCGCGACCATCGCCTTTGACGGCGAAACGGCGAAGGCCTCCGGATAGTCCTGCCGCTCCTCCACCGTAAAATCCTCGAACGGCGGATTGCATAGGATGAGCGTTGCACCTTCGAGGAAAGTGCCGAGGGCGCCGACCTTGAAAAGATCGGTTGAGCGGATGTGCCAGCCATTCGCATTGGGATAATCGGCCAGGATCAGCGAGAGCGTCGCCACCTCGCAAGCGAATGCGTCGAGTTCTGCACCCACCAGACGATCAACCAAGAATTGATGACGTCGTTCGGCCGGCCAATCCGGCGGCAGCAAGTCGCGGAGTTCGCGAAGCGCAGCGACCAAGAAAATCCCCGCGCCGGCGAAAGGTTCAGCAATCCGCACTGTTTCTGGATCGCAGCGCGAAAGATCGATCTGGCTCAGCACATACTCAGCCAAGGGGCGGGGCGTGCTATGTGTCCCGAAGAGCTTGCGGGTATCGGCTGTGACGAGCGTATTTTCGTAAACGAATGCCAAGCTGTCAGACGAGATATTCCGTAGCGTGATCGACGACCGAAGGCGCGCCCACGCAGATTCTATATCGTCGGCAGATACCGCGGCAACGTCGCTGCCGAGGAGGCCAAGGCTATAATAGCCTTGAATTCCGCTAAGGACGGCACTGGCATCATCGTGCGCCCAGTCCGCAGCGGCTGGATGCTCTCGATCAATCAAGATTTTGGCAGCGAGCAAGCGGAAAGTCAGGCGGAAAGCATCCTTCTGCCTTTCTTGCCCCGCGTCAGACGGCAGAAGCAGATCGAGCACTTCCGCCATGGTCCGATGGAGCTTGTGCTGGACCTCCTGCTCGATCGCCGGCAACAGCCCCAGATCGATGAAATCAACTTGGATCGGACCACGCGGCAGATCGAGCGACTTGGCGCGGTGGAGTGCCCGCGGAGTCCAGCTATCGCGGTAACGGCCAAACAGGTCGGAAAGCTGATCGACAGGAATTCGCTCAAGCAGGCGTGGCGCCTGGGCGCCAACTGCCCAAACGCCGACATCGCTACTGTCGATCGAAAAGAAGATCGGGGCGCCCAAGGCGCGATTGGCCATTACTGCGGCAGCACTGTCAGGCTCGCCTTCAACGACCCCGAAGGCGGCGGACCGGAAGGATTCCGGCGTCTGGGTGAAAGCGGCCAGCGCAACGGTGCGCGTCTGCGTAGCGGAATCGAGGACATCCGCGAAGCTATAGGCGCGGTGCAGCGCGTCGGCACTATAGCCCAAACCCAAGAGCTCCCGCTCGATCGAGACAAGCACGCTCATCGGATCCGCACCGCGCGAAACAGTGGAAGCTGCCCGCTCTGATCTTGGGGTGCGAATTCCACTTCGAGCACGTCAAGATGTGGGTCAAGATGCAGAAACAAGGTATCGGGCTCATTCACCCCGACATGGACTATGCCTTCAGAAAGTAGCTCGCCATGTTCCATGGCACGCAATGCCAACACGCAGCCGCGCAAAGCTGGAAAGGGCACACCCGAAAGAAGGTCGTGCAGCGCGTGCAGCAGATCCTTGTGCGCCTGCAACTCAATTCTGAACCGCTCGCGCAGAACCATAGCAATGCGCAGCAGTAAGACTGTTTGCCAGCTATAGAGCGCGGGCCGACCCGGACCGCCGGCCTCGATATCGGGCGGAACGAGATCGCGCCGATGAGCCCACTCCCTTAGCTGATTGGCGGTCAGGCCTGTCAATGTCTGCACCCGCCCCGCAGGGATCATGATCGCTATGCTCCTGAATGGGTATGATACCCTCTTGCTGCGACGAAGCGGGTATGAGACCCACTTTGCGGAGTGTAAACGGGCATCATACCCGCTTCAATCCTGTTCTCCGATGACGGGCAAGAAACCCCCATACTTCGCTTCGCACAACTTCAGTCGCGACGAGCGCTTCGCTGCTCGCCCTCTGAACGGCTGCTTGCGGGAATGCCGTCGCACAGCATGCGGCAGGGCTGAACGGCAGCAAAGGGCCGGAAGCGATCATATGCCCCTTCGGCCCTGCGTCACTCACGCCCCCTGTCTGCCCATCGCCAAACACGCCCCCCCGCCCCCCGGCCCAAATGAATGCGCCCTGCCGGGGGCGGCAGGGCGCGGCACTTTTGGTTCACGTGTTTGCAAGCAGCCGAACCATCAGGCCCGTTCTGGGTAGCGCGATTCGGGTTTCCGCTTCGTTAACGCCGTTAAGGCCCTCACGCATTTCCGGCGCTCAGGCGCCCTCGAATTCGCAGAGCACCGAGACCTCCATCCCGAGATCCTCGAGCAGCTTGCGCCCGCCAAGCTCCGGCAGATCGACGATGAAGGAACAGCCGACGATCTCGCCGCCCAGCCGCTCGATCAGCTTGATCCCCGCGCTGCAGGTGCCGCCCGTCGCCAGCAGGTCGTCGACGATCAGCACCTTCTCGCCCGGCGCGATCGCATCCTCGTGCATTTCCATCACCGCCTCGCCATATTCGAGACTATAGGCCTGCGAGATCGTCTGCCCGGGCAGCTTGCCCTTCTTGCGGATCGGCACGAACCCTTTCGAGAGCTGATGCGCGATCGCCCCGCCAAGGATGAAGCCGCGCGCCTCGAGGCCGACGACCTTGTCGATCTCCTCCCCCGCCCAGGGGTGCAGCATCTCGTCGATCGCCATGCGGAAACCCCGCGCATCGGCGAAAAGCGTGGTCACGTCGCGAAACAGGATCCCTTCGTGCGGGAAATCGACGATGGTGCGGATGTAGTCCTTGACGGTCTTGCGGGGGGTCATCTGTCAGGCTCCGAAAGTGGGTTTGACGGTCATCGGCGGCAAAGCCGCGGGGCGGACGGGGCAGCGGGCACTCACAGCACCCGGCCCATCACCGGCGCGAGCTTCGCCATCAGCTCCGGGTCGCGTTTCGCGGGCGCCGTCATGATCGCGCTGTCGAGCGCATGGCCACAGCCCGCTTCGCAATCCTGCGCCGGCTCGGCCAGCAGCCCGGGCAGCGCGGCGACCAGCGCGCGCGCCTTGTCGGCATTCGCCATCGCGGTGGCGACGACCTGCGCCACATCGACCGCGTCATGCTCGGGGTGCCAGCAATCGTAATCGGTGATCATCGCCACGCAGGCATAGCAAAGCTCCGCCTCGCGGGCGAGCTTCGCCTCCGGCATGCCGGTCATGCCGATCACGTCCGCGCCCCAGCTGCGGTAAAGCCGGCTTTCGGCGAGGGTGGAAAACTGGGGCCCCTCCATCGCGACATAGGTGCCGCCCTCGTGCACCGCGGTGCCGGTGGTGCGCGCCGCCGCCGCGCAGGCGGCCGAGAGCCGCGCGCAGGTCGGATGGGCAAAGGGCACATGGCCGACGAGCCCGGGGCCGAAGAAGGATTTCTCCCGCGCGAAGGTGCGGTCGATATATTGGTCGACGATCAGGAAATCGCCCGGCGCATAGGCCTCCTTCAGCGAGCCCACGGCGGAAACCGCGACCAGATCGGTGACCCCCATCGCCTTCATCGCACAGATGTTCGCGCGATAGGGCACGGTCGTCGGCGTATGCACATGGCCCCGCCCGTGGCGCGGCAGGAAGACCATCTTCACTCCGTTAAGCGTGCCGCTGAGCAGATCGTCCGAGGGCGCGCCAAAGGGCGTGTCGACCGCCTGCCACATGGCCCCCTCGAGCCCGGCGATGTCATAGACGCCCGAGCCGCCGATCACCCCGATGATCCGATCCATCGCCCTCTCCATGCTGTTTTGCGGGGCGAGATTAGGCGTGGTGGACGGCGGAGGAAAGGGCGTATTAAACTCGTCCGTCCGCCCCGGCGGAGGCATCCGGGGGAGGACGGAATGGAGAATATCCGCGGCGCGGCGCTGATGACCGTGGCGATGGCGCTTTTCGCGCTCGAGGACATGTTCGTGAAACGCGCGGCGGGGCATCTGCCGGTGGGCGAGGTGCTGATGCTCTTCGGGGCAGGGGGCATGATCGCCTTTGCGGCGCTCGCATTGGCGAAGGGGCAGCCGCTCTGGCATGCCGCGGTGGCGAGCCGGCTGATGCTGATAAAGGCGGTGTTCGAGATCCTCGGCCGCATCGGCTATACGCTCGGCATCGCGCTGACCCCCTTGTCGAACGCCTCGGCGATCTTGCAGGCGACGCCGCTCGTCGTCGTCGCGGGGGCGGCGATCCTCTTTCGCGAGCGGGTCGGGCCGCGGCGCTGGGCGGCGATCGGCCTTGGCTTTCTCGGCGTGCTGGTGATCCTGCGCCCCGGGCTCGAGGGCTTCGTGCCCGCCGCGATGTGGACGGTGCTCGGGCTTCTGGGCTTTGCCGGGCGCGATCTCTCGACCCGTGCGGCGCCGAAGGTGCTGACCAATTTCCAGCTCGGCATCTACGGTTTCGCCGCGCTGATCCCGGCCGGCGCGATCATCCTCGCCGTCACCGGCGGGGCCGCACCGCCCCCGGCCGCGGCGCTCGCCCCGATCGGCGGCGCCGTCGTCGTCGGCGTGATCGCCTATGCCTGCCTCACCGGCGCGATGCGCCTGGGCGAGGTCGCGGTCATCACCCCCTTCCGCTACACCCGGCTCATCTTTGCGCTGATCCTCGGCATGCTGGTCTTCGCCGAGCGCCCCGATGCGGCGACCCTCTTCGGCGCGGCACTGGTGGTGGCCTCGGGCGTCTACACGCTCCTGCGTGGCGCGCGCAAACAGGGGCTCTAGGGGGCGCTGCCCCCCGGCCTTCGGCCTCCCCCCGGGATATTTGGCCACTTTGGAAACGGGTTTCTACAGAGCTCAAATATCCCGGGGGAGCGCAGCGGGGGCGGGGCCCCCTCCTCAGCCGCCCGGGGGGCGATCGAGTTCGAAGGTCTCCGAGACGGCGGCGTAATCCTTATAGCCCAGCCGGCTGAGCCGGTCGGGCGGCAGGTAGCGGCCCTCACGCAGGCAATCGGGGCGGATATGCACCCCGGTCACCTCGCCATGGATCAGGAAATTCGAACGGCCGAGCAGCGGGATCACCTGCACCAGCCGGCATTCGAGGCTCGCCGGCGCCGCCGCCACCCGTGGGCAGTCGATCGTGATGCAGTCCGCCTTTTCGAGGCCCGCATGGGCGAATTCGTCCTCCCCCGCGGCGAGCGGCGCCGAGGAGGCGTTCATCGCGTCAATCAGCGCCGAGGTGACGAGATTGACGCAGAACACTCCGCTTTCGCGGATCTGGGCGCAGCTGTCCTTGGTGTCGCCGCGATCGGGCTTCGCCGAGGTCGAGGCAAAGACCACCTGCGGCGGCACATAGGCCACCGCGTTGAAGAAGGAATAGGGCGCGAGGTTGTCCCCCAGCGTGCCCCGCGTCGAGATCCAGCCGATCGGGCGCGGCGCCACGATCGCGTTGAACGGGTTATGCGGCAGGCCATGGCCGTCTCCGGGGCGGTAGAACATCGCTACTCCTTTGATTTGAACCTGACATTAGCGCGTGTTAGGCGCGTCATGCGAGGGATTCGGGGGCGGCATGTATCAGCTCGAGGAAGAGACCGAGGCCGACTGGTGGGAAGTGGAGGCGCTTTATGACCTCTGCTTCGCGCCCGGGCGCACGGCGCTGTCGTCCTACCGGCTACGCGACGGGGTGGAAAAGGTCCATCCGCTCTGCCTCACCCTGCGCGAGGACGGGGTGCTTGCCGCGGTGATCCGCTACTGGCCGGTGAAGGTCGGCGGGCAGCGCGTGCTGCTTCTGGGCCCGGTCGCGGTGCACCCGACGCGCCAGGGCGAAGGGCTCGGCGGCCTTCTGATGCACGAAAGCCTCGCCGAGGCGCGCCGCCTCGGCTGGGAGCGGGTGCTGCTCGTCGGCGACGCGCCCTATTACAACCGCTTCGGTTTCGAAAAGATCGAGGGTGTCGAGATGCCGCCGCCGACGAACCCCGACCGCATCCTCGCGCTCGAACTGCAGCCGGGCGCCTGGGACGGCGTGCGCGGGCGCGTCGAAAAGTTCACCGCCTGATCTGGTGCGCACCGGGGCGCCGGCCCATATTCGCAGGGCGGGATACCCCCGTCGCGAGGATGCCATGACCCCCGAGATCCTGTTGCCCGTGACCGATCCGACGGTCGTCTCCGAACTCGACGCGCTGGCGAAACGCCATCGCGCGGCCGCGGGGCCGGTGATGCAGGTGCTGAATTTCGTCGGCGGTTCCGCCGAGGGGCTGCTCGCGAAACTGCCGCAGCCGGTGCGCGACGGGCTCGAAGGCGCGACCGAACGCGCGCTCGATACCGCGATGGGGGCGGCGGCGCGCTCGCGCGGCGTGGTCGCCGACCGGCCCGACTGGGTGAACAAGCTGCTCACCACCGCGATGGGCGCGGCGGGGGGCTTCGGCGGTCTGCCCGGGGCGCTGGCGGAACTGCCGCTCACGGTGACGATGCTTTTGCGCGCGATCCAGGGCATCGCGGCGGAGCACGGCTTCGATCCGGCCTCGGAGGAGGTGCGGATCGAATGCCTGCGCGTCTTCGCCTCCGCCGGGCCGCTGGCGAAGGACGACGGTTCCGACATGGGCTTCGTCACCGCCAAGGTCACGATCACCGGCTCGGGCCTGTCGAACCTGATCGCGCGCGTGGCGCCGCGGCTTTCCGCCGTGCTCGGCCAGAAGCTCGCCGCGCAGACCGCGCCGGTGCTGGGCGCGGTGGCGGGCGCCGCGGTGAACTACGCCTTCACCAGCTATTATCAGGAGATCGCGCGGGTGCATTTCGGGTTGAAACGCCTCGCTCGCGAGAGCGGCGAGGACGAGGGCCTCCTACGCGAGGAACTGGTCGCGCGGATCACCCGGAAAAAGTGAGTTTTCCGCCTCCGGCGGGAGTATTTTAACCAAGAAGAAGACGCAGGGATTTCTTCTTGGCCCAAATACTCATCTGCCCCCGCCACCCGCGCGCGGTCGGTGGGTCAGAGCCCGGCGAGGTAATGCGTCACCACCGGGCGCACGCTTTGTGCGCCCTGCTTGCGCGCCTCGAGGATGAGGTGGCGCAGATCGTCGAGATTGGCGCGGCGGATCAGGTGTTTCACCGGGCCGATCGAGGCGGGGCGCATGCTCAGCGAACGGATGCCGAGCGCGGCGAAGGTCAGCGCCTCGATCGGGCGGCCGGCATCCTCGCCGCAGAAGCTCAGCGCGGTGTGGTTCACCTCGCAGCGCGCGATGATCCGCTCGAGGAAGGTCAGAAACGCGGTGTCGAGCGTGTCGTAGCGGCGCCGCACGCGCTCATTCTCGCGGTCGGCGGCGAAGAAGAACTGCTTCAGGTCGTTGCCGCCGATCGAGATGAAATCGCAGGCCTCGAAGAAGCTGTCGGGCGCAAAGCCGAGGCTCGGCGTCTCCAGCATCGCGCCGATCTTCAGCTCGGAGGGCACCGGCCGGCCAAGCGAGGCCTCTCGGTCGCGCTCGTGCAAAAGCGAGGCCTTCGCCGCGTGGAACTCGTCGGGGGTGGCGATGAAGGGGAACATCACCGACAGCGGCCGCCCCTCGGCGCCGCGCAGGAGCGCCTGCAACTGCATCCGCAGCACGCCCGGCTTGTCGAGCCCGACGCGGATCGCGCGCCAGCCCATCGCCGGGTTCGGCTCGTCCTGCGGCTTCATATAGGGCAGCACCTTGTCGGAGCCGATGTCGAGGGTGCGGAACTGCACGCGCTTTTCGCCCGCGGCATCCATCACCCGCTTGTAAAGCGCGGCGAGCTCCGAGCGCCGCGGCACCCGGGTGCGGATCAGGAACTGCAGCTCGGTGCGGAAGAGGCCGACGCCATCGGCGCCCGACCCCTGCAGCGAGGGCAGATCCGCCATCAGCCCGGCATTCATCATCAGCGAGATCGTCTGCCCGGAGAGATCCGTCGCCGGCAGCTCGCGCAGATCGGCATAGCGCTTCTGCGCCACCGCCTGCATCGCGATCTTGTCGCGGAAGGCCGCCGCGACCGTTTCCTCGGGGCGCAGATGCACGAAGCCCTGATCGCCGTCGACGAGGATCTGATCGCCGTTCAGCGCCTCCATCGTGATCCGCGTGGCATGGATCACCAGCGGAATCGCCAGCGCCCGCGCGACGATCGCCGCATGCGAGCCGACCGAACCCTCCTCGAGCACCACGCCCTTCAGCTTGCGCCCGTAATCGAGGAGCTCGGCGGGCCCGATGTTGCGCGCCACCAGCACCGGGTTGAGCGGCAGCTCCGCCCCGGTGTCGCTGCCCTGCCCGGTAAGCAGCCGCAACAGCCGGTTCGAGAGGTCGTCGAGATCGTGCAGCCGCTCGCGCAGATAGGGGTCGGTCGACAGCTCGAGCCGCGCCCGCGCGGTCGACTGTTCCTTTTCCACCGCCGCCTCGGCCGAAAGGCCAAGCGCGATGTCCTCGCCCATCCGCCGCACCCAGCCGCGCGAATGCGCGAGCATCTTGTAGGCCTCGAGAACCTGCCGCTGCTCCTTGTCCATCTGCGCGGCGCCGATCAGCATGTCGTCGATCTGCGCCTGCAGCGAGGAGACCGCCTGTTCCAGCCGCGCCTTCTCCGCCTCCGGATCGTCGCCGACCGGGTTCGTCACCACCACCCGCGGCTCGTGCAGCCAGACATGGCCCTCCGCCGCGCCTTCCTGCCCGGTGGCGCCACGGAACATGACCGGAAAGCGATGCGTCGCGCCGATGCCGTTCTGCTCGCCGGTGAAGGCGCCAAGCTCGGTCATTTCGGCCAGCACCATGGCCACGACCTCGAGCCCGTAAAGCTCGTCGTCGGAGAATTCCCGCGCCTCGCGCGACTGCACGACCAGCACGCCGAGCCTTTCGCCCACGCGCTGGATCGGCACGCCGAGGAAGCTCGAATAGATCTCTTCGCCGGTCTCGGGCATGTAGCGGAAGCCGGGTTCGGAGGGGGCGTTGCCGGTGTTCACCGGCTGGCCCGAACGCGCGACGCGGCCGACGAGACCCTCGCCCAGCCGCATCCGCGTCTGGTGCACGGCCTCGCGGTTGAGGCCCTCGGTCGCGCAAAGTTCGAGCGTCTCGGGGTCGCGGAAGAGGTAGATCGAGCACACATGGGTGCGCATCGAATCGGCGATCAGCGCCGTGATCCGGTCGAGCCGGTCCTGCGCGCCGCCGCCCGTGGCAAGCGTGTCGCGCAGGCGTCGCAACAGGGTGCGACTGTCGCTTTCGCTGCGATCGACCATGGCCCTAACTGCCCCCGACTCCTGACAAGGGCCTGATCCCGTTCAGCTCAGGCCGTTTTCTCCAGCTCGAATGCATCATGGAGGGCCTGCACGGCCAGTTCCATATATTTCCGGTCGATCAGGACCGAAATCTTGATCTCGGAAGTCGCGATGACCTTGATGTTGATGTTTTCCGCGGCGAGCGATTCAAACATGCGCGCGGCGACGCCGGCGTGCGAACGCATGCCGATGCCGACGACCGAGACCTTGGCGACGTCGGTGTCGATGATCAGCTCGTCATAGCGGATCTTGCCCTCGGCCTTCGCTTCCTCGAGCGCCTTTTGCGCGCGGGCGACCTGATTGATCGGGCAGGAGAAGGTCATGTCGGTGACGGCGCCCGGGTGACGCTCGTCATAGTCCTTCTCCGAGATGTTCTGCACGATCATGTCGACGTTTACGCCCGCCTCGGAAAGCGGCCCGAAGATCGCCTGCGCGACGCCGGGGCGGTCCTCGATGGTGAAGAGGGTGATCTTGGCTTCGTCGCGCGAATAGGCGACGCCGGAGACGACTTTCGATTCCATGATTTCTTCCTCACCGCAGACAAGGGTTCCAGAATTTTCGTCGGTATCCTCGAAGGAGGACAGCACCCGCAGGCGCACATTGTAGCGCATCGCCAGTTCCACGGAACGCGTCTGCAGCACCTTGGCGCCGAGGCTCGCGAGTTCGAGCATTTCCTCGAAGGCGATCTTGTCGAGCTTGCGCGCCTTCGACGAGATCCGCGGATCGGTGGTATAGACGCCGTCGACGTCGGTATAGATGTCGCAACGCTCCGCACCGAAGGCGGCGGCGAAAGCCACCGCGGTCGTGTCCGAGCCGCCGCGGCCGAGCGTGGTGATCCGGCCCTCGGGCGACAGCCCCTGGAAGCCGGCGACGACCGCGACCTTCATCCCTTCGGAGAATTTCGCGTCGATATTGTCGCGCGGGATCGAGACGAAACGCGCCGCGCTATGCGCCGAGGTGGTGTTGATCGGCACCTGCCAGCCCTGCCAGCTGCGCGCCGGCACGCCCATCTCCTGCAGGCGCAGCGCCATCAGCCCGGCGGTCACGTTCTCGCCCGAGGACACGACGGCGTCATATTCGCGCGCGTCATAGAGGGGGGAAGTCTGTTCGACCCAGCCGACGAGCTCGTTGGTCTTGCCCGACATCGCCGAGACGATCACGATGACGTCATAGCCGCGCTCGACCTCGCGTTTGACCTTCGCGGCCGCATTGGCGATGCGGTCGAGGTCGGCCACCGAGGTGCCGCCGAATTTCATGACGAGAAGCGGCATATTCCCCTCCAAAGTCGCGCCGGACCCCCTGTCCGGACGGTGCGCCCCTGCTAGCGGAAGGGGGCGACGCTTGCAAGAGTGCGGCTGCGTCGCAATCGCGCGATCGGCGGTCCTGGCGCCCGTTCCGGCGCCCTTTTGCCCGCCGCGAAAGCTTGTTCTCGCCGTGACGGGGACGTCGTGCGATCGTCATGCGACTGTCACGCAGGCGGAGTAGCCCGTTCGCGTCATGGTTGCGGAGGGGAAGATGAGTCTGGCTGAGGTCGAGGCACGGGAGCGGCGGGCGCAGGCGCGGGGGCTGTTTCGCGCGCTCGAGGTGCTGCGCGCGGATATGGCGCGGCGTGCGGGGGAAACGCTCGAGGGCTGGGACGAGCTGATCCGGCGCCCCGAATTCATGCCCTCGGCGCGCAATCTCGCCGATTATCTGGCGCTGCGCCGGGGCGATCTGGTGCCGTTCCAGGCGCCGCTCGCCTCGCTCGGGCTGAGCTCACTCGGGCGCGCCGAAAGCCATGTGCGCCCCTCGCTCGACGCGGTGCTCGCCTCGCTCGCGCTCATTGGCGGCGAGGGCGTGGCGGAATATCCGCCGGTCGAGATCTTCGCCGCCGGTCCCGCACGGCTCGCGGCGCGGCGCGATGCGCTTTTCGGCGCGCGCCGGGGCCATCCGAACACGCGGATCATGGTCACGCTGCCCTCCGAGGCGGCGACCAGCGCCGAGCTTGTCGCCGGGCTGATCGCCGAGGGCGCCGATTGCATGCGCATCAACTGCGCCCATGACGGCCCCGATGCCTGGTCGGCGATGATTGGCCATGTGCGCCGCGCCGCGGCCGAGGCCGGGCGGCGCGTGCCGGTGCAGATGGATCTGCCCGGGCCGAAGCTGCGGGTCGAGGAGGTCGCCCCCGGCAAGGCCGCGAAGAAGGAAAAGACCGACCCGGGCGAGACCGGCCGCCTCTTCGAGGGGGACAGGTTCGAGGTGGTCGACGTGCTCTCGGCGAAAGCCGAGCTGCCGCAGATCACGCTCAGCCATCCGGCGCTGATCGCCGCGCTGGAGGTCGACGGCGCGCTCTGGATCAACGACGGCAAGATCCGCGCGAAGATCCTCGAGGCGCATCCGGGCCGGGTTCTGGCCGAGATCACCAGCACGCCGAGCAAGGGCGCGAAGATCAAGGTCGAGAAGGGCGTGAACCTGCCCGGCGTCGATCTGCGGGTGCCGGCGCTGACCGAGGAAGACCTCGGCCATCTCGATTTCGTGCTGGGCCACGCCGATATCATCGGCTTTTCCTTCGTGCAGACCGGGGCCGACCTGCGCGCCCTCTTCGCCGAGCTCGAGGCGCGGGCGGAGCCGGTGGGCGAACGCTCCGGCCCCTCGCTGATGCTCAAGATCGAGACCCCGCTCGCGCTGCGCAACCTGCCCGCGCTGATCGTCGAGGCGGGCGGGCGGATGCCGGTCGGCGTGATGATCGCGCGCGGCGATCTTGCCGTCGAGATCGGCTTCGAGCGGCTCTCCGAGATTCAGGAGGAGATCCTCTGGCTCTGCGAGGCGGCCGAGGTGCCGGTGGTCTGGGCGACGCAGGTTCTGGAAAACATGGTCAAGGACGGCCAGGCGAGCCGCGCCGAGATGACCGATGCCGCGATGAGCCAGCGCGCCGAATGCGTGATGCTGAACAAGGGGGCGCAGCTCGGCGCGGCGGTGACCTTCCTGCGCGACGTGCTGGTGCGGATGGACCGGCATAACAACAAGAAATCGCCGCGGCTCGGCGCGCTCGGCCTCTGGCACGATTTCTGAACGGGGAGGGGGCTCCGCCCCCGCCGGCCAGGGCCGGCTCCCCCGAGGTATTTCGGGCAAGATGAAAGCGCTCGCATCCCTTCATCTTGCCGGAAATACCTCGGGGGGCTGCGCAAGCAGCGGGGGCAGCGCCCCCTCTGCCATCAGAACGGAATCGCGGTGCCGTCGTAGCTCTCGAAACAGCCGGTGGTGGCAAGGTCGAGCGCGGCAAAGCGTGCGCTCAGCCCCGCGACCGATTGCGCCGGCGTGATCTCCGCCTGCGGCCCGCCCATCTCCGTCTTCACCCAGCCCGGGTGATAGATCCCCACCGCGATCCCTTCGGGTTTCAGATCGGCGGCCAGATTGCGCCCGAGGTTCAGCGCCGCCGCCTTCGAGGCGCGGTAGATATAGCTGCCGCCCGGCGCCCGCGCATCCGAGGCCATCGCCGAGGAGATGATCGCGATCTTCCCCTGCGCCGCGCGCAGGTTCGGCAAAAGCGCCTGCACCGTCAGGAATACGCCGGTGACATTGGTGGCGAAACTGCGCTCCCAAAGCGCGGGGGCATAGCCCTGTTCGAGCGCCTGCCCCTTGTCGGCATAGACCCCGGCATTGCAGACGAGGAGGTCGATCGGCAGCCCGTTCAGCCGCCGCGCCAGCGCCTTCGCGCTCGTCGCATCGGTGACGTCATAGGGGATCAGGTCGCCCTCGGCGTGGCGCGTGGTGCCGAAGGCCGGGGTGCTGGTGTGGCGGTAATGCGCGAGAAGCGCCGCGCCGATGCCGCGGCTCGCGCCGGTGATGAGAATGGTCATTTTCCCTCCTTGCCTCGCCGCCATGATGGCGCTGCGCCGGGCGAGTTCAAGGGCGATTTCAACGGGATCCGTCGGGCGATCAGTTCGTCTTGCGCCGGCTCGGGAAGGGCAGGGGGGTGACCGGCACCCCCTCCTCGATCAGCGCGCGCGCCTCTTGCGGATTGGCCTCGCCATGGATCGCGCGCTCGGGCGCCTCGCCCGCATGCATCGCCCGCGCCTCGCGTGCGAAATCCTCGCCGACGTAATCGGAGTTCTCCTCCACCGCCCGGCGCATCGCGGCGATCGCCTCCTCCAGCGCCCCCTCGGGCGCGGAAAGATGCGGCGCCCCGGACGGCGGGGCCTCTGCGTCCACGGCCTCCGGCGCCGCGCCGGCCTTGCGCGCGGGGCGCACGGCGGGCGCCATCAGCGCCTTCTCGACCCGGGTCGAGCCGCACTGCGTGCAGCTCACCATCCCCGCGGCGCGCAGCTTCTCATAGGCCTCGGCCGAGGCGAACCAGCTCTCGAAGACATGGTCCTGGTCGCATTTGAGCGTGTAGCGGATCATCGTTGCGCCATCGGTGGGATCGCCCAGACATAGGCCATGGGGCGGGAAAAGCAAGCACCGCCGCCCGTGGCTCAGGTCCGCGGCAGGTTGCGCAGCATCACCGCAAGCTCGGGCTCCTGCACCGCCTTCGCGGCCTTCTTCGCCGACATCCATTTGCGCCGGCGCTGGCCACGTTCGGGAAACCGCGCCTCGAGCCGGTCGACGCGCACCGGATGCACCTCGACCCGGCAGGTATGCACGCGGCCCGGGGCGATCATCTTCGGGTAAAGATAGCAGCCGATCGCCGGGCCGGTCAGCGCGCCGATCACCCCGGCCTCTTCCCAAGCCTCGGTGAGCGCGGTCTCGCCGCCCGAACGGTCGGTCATCTGCCAGCCCTTGGGCAGAACCCAGCGTCCGGTATCGCGCGAGGTGATCAAGAGAACCTCACGTTTTCCCGCCTTCTTGCGGGTGCACAATGCCGCGAATTGAACCGGCACGACCCCGCGGGAATCCCGCAGCAGCGCCAGCTTTCGTTCAAACTTCATAACCTCGCCTGATCGGCCGTTCGGCCGGTTCTTGCTCCCTTGATGCCCGCAATATAAGGCAAAATGCCGCAAGTTTCCACCGCGTCACCGCGCCGGAACTGTGACAATTCACGAAAAGGCGGTGTTTTGGGCGTTCAGAGCCGGCTTTGCGCAAGGATTTCGCGCGCAAGTGTTGCCGGCCCGGCCCCGTCGCGCAGCGCGGCAAGCGCCGCCTGCGCCCGCGCGGCGAGATCGGCCTGCCCGGCGGGCGCGGTCTCGAAGGCCGCCGCCAGCGTCGCGGCATCGCGCACCGCCAGCGCCGCGCCGCCCGCATCGAGCGCGGCAAAGGCCGCCGCATGGTTCGCGACCGAGGGGCCATGCGCCAGCGCGCAGCCATAGGCCACCGGCTCGAAGGGCGTATGCCCCCCCTTCGGCGCAAGCGTGCCGCCGATGAAACAGATCCCCGCCGCCGCATACCAGTTCGCCATCTCGCCCATCGTATCGGCGAGCAGCACCGGCGCCCCGGGCGCGGCGCCACTGGTGCGGCTGACATGGGCGAGCCCCCGCGCCGCGATCAGCCGCGCGATCTCCTCCGCCCGGCGCGGATGGCGCGGCGCGAGGATCAGCCGCAGTTCCGGGTCATGCGCGCGCGCCCGGGCAAAGGCTTCAAGCACGATCTCCTCCTCGCCCTCGTGGGTCGAGGCGGCGAGCAGCGTCTTTTCCCGCGGCCAGGGCAGGGCGAAGCCGGGCGGCGGCGCGCTGATCTCGGTCTTCAGGTTGAGCCGGGGCAGCAGCCGCGCCGCGGGCAGGCCAAGGCTCTGGAAGGCCGCTTCCGAGGCCTCGTCCTGCGCCGAAAGCGCGGTGATCGTGGCCATCAGCCGCGGGCCGAGGCCGGTTTTGCGCCAGCGCGCGGCCGAGCGCGCCGACATCCGCGCCCCGATGACAAAGACCGGCAGCCCCCGCGCCGCCGCCATCGCGAAACGGTTCGGCCAAAGCTCGTTCTCGATCCCGATCAGCGCGGCGGGGCGGTGGCGCGCCAGAAACCGCGCCACGCTCCAGCGCGCGTCGAGCGGCGCTGCGCGCACCGCGATCCGGGGATCGCCCCAGCCCTGCGCCATCGCCCGCGCCGTCACCGTGTTCACCGTGACGAGGAGGCGCAGATCGGGCCGCGCCGCCTGCAGCGCCGCGATCAGCGGGCGCGCGGAAGCGAGTTCGCCATTCGAGGCGGCATGCAGCCAGAGCGCCCCGGGCGCGGCAGCCTCCCCGCCGCCAAGCCGCTCGGCCAGCATCGCGGCGGGCTCGCCCCCGCGCAGCACGCGGCCCAGAAGCCGCGCAAGCAGCACCGGCAGGGCGAGCGACAGAAGAAGGCGATAGAGGATCAAGCGGGGCTCCCGGGTTCGGCGGCATCAAAGCCGGGGCGGCGGGCGGATGCAAGCACCCGCGATGCTGCGCGCGCATTCGCGACCGGGCGCAAAGTCGTTTTGCGAAAATGCGCCTGCGCGCCCCCTTGCGAGGGGGCGCGTCCCTTGAGACCATCAAAGCTGAGACGCCCGGGGAGGGGCGACGGGGGAGACCGATGGAACGTTACGATTACGTCATCGTCGGCGCGGGCTCGGCGGGATCGGTGCTTGCGAACCGGCTCAGCGCCGATCCGCGCAACCGGGTGCTCCTGCTCGAGGCGGGCGGGCGCGACAATTACCACTGGGTGCATATCCCGGTCGGCTACCTCTATTGCATCGGCAATCCGCGCACCGACTGGGGCTTTGCCACCGAGCCCGAACCGGGGCTGAACGGGAGAAGCCTCGCCTATCCGCGCGGGCGCATTCTTGGCGGCTGTTCGGCGATCAACGGCATGATCTACATGCGCGGGCAGGCGCGCGATTACGACCTCTGGGCGCAGGCGGGCTGCACCGGCTGGGGCTGGGATGAGGTGCTGCCGCTCTTCTGCGCGCAGGAGGATTTCTTCCGCGGCGCAAGCGCGACGCATGGCGCGGGCGGTGGCCTCCGGGTCGAGGAGGCGCGCGTGCGCTGGCAGGTGCTCGACGCCTTTCTCGAGGCGGCGGAGCAGGCGGGCATCCCGCGCAGCGCCGATTTCAACGGCGGCGACAATGCGGGCTCGGGCTATTTCCACGTCACCCAGAAAAAGGGCTGGCGCTGGTCGGCGGCGACGGCCTTCCTGAAACCGGCGCTCGGCCGGCCGAACCTGCGCCTCGTCACCGAGGCCCAGGTCGAGCGGCTGACGATCGCCGAGGGGCGCGTCACCGGGCTGCGCTACCTCCGCGACAACGCGCCTTTCGAGGTTGCCGCGGGCGAGGTGGTGCTGGCCGCGGGCGCGATCGGCTCGCCGCAGATCCTCGAGCTTTCGGGCATCGGGCGGGGCGATCTGCTCGCCGCGAACGGCATCGCGCCGGTGGCCGAGGTGCCCGGCGTGGGCGAGAACCTGCAAGACCATCTGCAACTGCGGCTGATCTTCGGCGTGCAGGGGGTGAAGACGCTCAACACCATGGCGCATTCGCTGATCGGGCGCGCGCGGATCGGCGCGGAATATGCGCTTTTCCGCAGCGGGCCGATGGCGATGGCACCGAGCCAGGCCGGGATTTTCGCGCGCTCCTTCCCCGAAAAGGAAACCGCCGATCTCGAATGGCACCTGCAACCGGTCAGCCTCGACAAGTTCGGCGAGGCGCCGCACCGCTTCCCGGCGATGACGGCGAGCGTGTGCAACCTGCGCCCCGAAAGCCGCGGCTCGGTCCACCTGAAGGGGCCGGATTTCCGCGCCGCCCCCGCGATCGCGCCGAATTACCTCGCCACCGAGGGCGACCGCCGCGTCGCGGTGCAGGCGATCCGCAAAACGCGCGAGATCGCGGCGCAGCCCGCCTTCGCCCGCTTCCACCCCGAGGAGGTGAAACCCGGCGCCGCACTCACCGGCGCGGACGAGCTTGCGCGCGCGGCGGGCGACATCGGCACCACGATCTTTCACCCGGTCGGCACCTGCCGGATGGGCGCGGATCCGGGGGCCGTGGTCGACCCGCGGCTGCGGCTGCGCGCGCTCACGGGGCTGCGGATCGCCGATGCTTCGGTGATGCCCGCGATTCCCTCGGGCAATACCAACGCGCCGGCGATGATGATCGCGGAGAAGGCGGCGCGGATGATCCTCGAGGACGCGAAGGGCTGAAACGCGAAAGGGGGGCTGCGCGCCCCCCTCTGGCTGTCGCCATTCACCCCTGCGGAGTATTTTGCCAAGGAAAAGGCTTTTCCTGGTGCAAATACTCCCGCCGGAGGCCTCCGACGGCGGGGCTCAGCCCGCCGCGAGCCGTTTTTCCCGCGCCTCCCGCATCGCCGTATCCGAGGGCGAGATGAAGGTGTAGAACATCGGCACCACGAAGAGCGTGAACATCGTGCCGATCAAGAGGCCCGAGAACATCACGATCCCCATCGCCTCGCGCGCGGCGGCACCCGCCCCCTTGGCGAGCACCAGCGGCACCACCGCAAGCGCCATCGCCGCCGTCGTCATCAGGATCGGGCGCAGACGGGTCTTGGCCGCCAGCACGATCGCCTCGCGCCGGGTGTGGCCATGCTCCTCGCGCTGCTGATTGGCGAATTCCACCATCAGGATGCCGTGTTTCGTGATCAGACCGACGAGGGTGATCAGCCCCACCTGGCTATAGATGTTCAGCGTGCCGAGGCCGAGGTTCAGGGGCACGATCGCGCCGAAGATCGTCAGCGGCACCGCCATCATGATGATGAACGGATCGCGGAAGCTTTCGAACTGCGCGGCGAGCACGAGGTAGATCACCAGCACCGCGGCGCCGAAGGCGAGCATGATCGTATTGCCCTGCGTCACCTCGAGCCGGCTCTGCCCCGAATAGTCGATGAAGAAGCCCTCGGGCATCACTTCCTTCGCCACCGAGACGATCTCGGCCAGCCCGTCGCCGGTCGACTGCCCCGGCATCGGCAGCGCCGAGATCGTGGCGGAGTTCAGCTGGTTGAACTGTTCCACCGCGGCGGCGGCGACGCCCGTGGTGATCTTCACCACCGAGGACAGCGGTACCATGTCGCCGGTCGAGGCGCGCACGAAGTAATTGCCCAGCTCCTCGGGGTTGGCGCGATACTGTTTCGGCACCTGGGTGATGATGTCGTAGCTGTTGGAGTCGCGGTCGAACTGCGCGATCGAGGCGCCGCCGACCAGCAGGCCGAGCGTGGTGCCGACATCGGAAACCGGCACGTTCAGCGCCGCGGCGCGGTCGCGGTCGATCGTCACCCGGACCTCGGGCGCGTCATAGCTCATCGAGTTCTGCACGATGATGAACTTGCCCGATTTCTGCGCCTTCAGCCGGATCTCCTCGGCCACTTCCGCCACGCGGTCGGGCGAGTGGATCGACTGGATCACCACCGCGATCGGCAGCCCGCCGCCGGTGCCCGGCAGGGTGGGCGGCGCGAAGGCGAAGCCCTTGAGCCCGGTCGAGGCGTCGATCGAGCCCTGGATCTGGGTCTGGATCTCCTTTTGCGAACGCGCGCGATCGGCCCAGTCCTTCAGCGCCCAGATGTAGATGCCCGAATTGTCCGCCCCGCCGAAACCGGCGATCGAGAAATTCGTGCGCACCTCGGGGATGTCCTTCGTCGCCTGACCGATCCCGTCGATATAGCGCGCGGTGTAATCCGAGGTCGCATAGCGCGGTGCGGTCAGCATCGCGATCACCGCGCCCTGGTCTTCCTCGGGGGCGAGCTCGGTCGAGGTATGGGTGAACATGAAGCCCATCACGCCGATCAGCACCACCACGATCAGCACCGTCACCGGGCGATAATCGAGCGAGGAATTCACCCGCCGCTCATACCAGCCGGCAAAGCGCTCGAAGGTGCGGTCGACGAAGGCGGCGAAGCCGGTGGCATGCCCCTCCTTCAGGATCCGCCCCGACATCATCGGCGTGATCGTGAGCGCGATGATCCCCGAAAGCACCACCGACCCCGCAAGGGTGAAGGCGAATTCCTTGAAGAGCGCACCGGTCAGCCCGCCGGTGAAGCCCAGCGGCGAAAGCACCGCGGCAAGCGTGATCGTCATCGCGATGACGGCGCCGGTGATCTCCTTCATCCCCTGCACGGCGGCGGGGATCGGCTTCATCCCGTCCTCCATGTGGCGGTGGATGTTCTCCACCACCACGATCGCATCGTCGACGACGAGGCCGATCGCCAGCACCATCGCCAGCAGCGTGAGCAGGTTGATCGAATAGCCAAGCGCGAGCAGCACCGCCATCACGCCGATCAGCGAAAGCGGGATCGTCACGATCGGCATCAGCACCGAGCGGATCGAGCCGAGGAACAGCAGGATCACGACGACCACGATCGCCACCGCCTCGCCGATCGTCTTGAACACCTCGTCGATCGAGGCCGAGATCTGTTCGGTGGTGTCGTAGACGAGGGTGATCTTCATCCCCTCGGGCAGGGTGGAATTGATCGCGGGCAGCTCCGCGCGCACCGCCGAGGCGGTGTCGAGCGGGTTCGCCGAGGGCGTCTGCGAGATCCCGATGAAGGTGCCGCGCGAGCCGTTGAAGGTGACGATCTCGCCCGAGTCGTCGGAGGCGAGCTCGACCCGCGCCACATCGCGCAGCCGCACCACGCCGTCGGTATCCGAACGGATCGGCAGCGCGCCGAAGGCCTCGGGCGTCTGCAGCGTCGATTTCAGGGTGATCGCCTGGGCGACATATTCGTTTTCCGTCTTGCCGGGGGCGGAGAGGAAGTTCGAGGCCTTGATCGCGGCCAGCACTTCCGCCGCGGTCACCTTGCGCGCCGCGAGCTTGTTCGGATCGAGCCAGACCCGCATCGCGTAATCCGCCGCGCCGATCACGCTCACCTCGGCCACGCCCTGGATCGTCGACATCCGCGGCTTGATCACCCGGTTGAGATATTCGGTCAGCTGCTCGGGCGTCATGTTCGGGTTCTGCGCCGCGAGATACATCAGCGCGAAGCTGCGCCCGGTGCCCTTGACGATCACCGGATCCTTCGCGTCGGTGGGCAGGTCACCGCGCACCTGCTGCACCTTCGAAAGCACCTCGGTCAGCGCCGAGTCGGGGTTCGAGCCGAGCTTCATGTTGACCGAGACCACCGAGGCCGAGGGCCGCGAGGTCGAGGTGACGTAGTCGATGTTTTCCGTCGTCGCGACCGCCTCGGCGATCGGCGCGGTGATGAAGCCCTGGATCAGCTCGGGCGAGGCGCCGGCATAGGTCGTGGTGATCGTCACCACGGTCTCGTCGACCTCGGGATATTGTCGCACCGGCAGGTTGTAGAAGGCCTGGATGCCCAGAAGCAGCATGAAGGCGCCGAGAACGGTGGACAGCACCGGGCGGCGGATGAAGATTTCCGTGAAATGCATCGGGGCGTCCTCAGTTGCCGGCCGCGTCCGCCGCGGGGGCGGCATCGGGGCTGAGACTGTTGTCGATCACCACCGGCGCGCCCGAGGTCAGCTTGTTCTGCCCGGCGTTGACGACCTTGTCGCCCGCCTTCAGCCCCTCGGTGATCTCGATCTTCTCGCCCGAGCGGCGGCCGAGCTTGACGAAGACCTGCTTCGCGATCAGCTGCGCGGCATCGGCGCCCTCGGGCGTCTCTTCGCGCACGACGAAGACGCTGTCGCCGTAAAGGCTCGAGGAAACCACCGTCTGCGGCAGCGCGATCACGCCTTCCTCGGCGGGCAGGTCGACGCGGACATGGACGAACTGGCCGGGGGTGAGCTTGTCGCCGTCGTTGGGCATGTCGGCGCGCAGCGTGACGAGGCGCGAATTCGGGTCGATCTTCGGCTCGATGCCGGTGACCGTGCCGGAAAGCGAGAGATCGCCGACCTCGGTCGTCACGGTGACGGGCATGCCCGGGCCGACCTGGTTCGCCTGCTGTTCGGTCAGGGTGAAATCGGCGCGCATATGGCCGCGGTCCTGCAGCGTGGCATAGGTGGTGCCGGTGGTGACATATTGGCCGACCTCGATCTGCGGAATGCCGATCGTGCCGTCGAAGGGCGCGGTGAGCTGCTTCGTGGTCAGCACCGCCTCGATCTTGGCGACGTTCGAGCGCGCCTCGGTCGCCGAGGCCTCTGCGCTGTCGAGCGTGGTGGTCGCCGAGACGCCGCGCTGCGCGAGCTCGCGGGCGCGTTTCAGCGTGACCTCGGCGAGGTCGAGCGCGGCCTGCGCGGCGGCGAGATCGGCGCGCTCCTGGCGGTCGTCGATCTGCACCAGCACCTGGCCTTTCGCGACGACGTCGTTCGACTTGAAGCGGATCTCGCGCACCACGCCGGAGGCCTCGGTGGCGATGTCGGTGCCCTGCGCGGCGGTGGCGGTGCCGATCGCCTCGATCCCGGGCGTCCAGCGCACCGGCACCACCTCGGTCACCGAGACGGGGGAGGGCGCGGGCTTCATCGTCGCGAAATACTGCGCGATCATCTTCGCCTTGAAGAGGTTGAACCCGACGATGCCGCCGCCGACGAGGGCGAGTGCGAGGATCGCAATGATGAAACGCTTGATCATGAGGCTTCCGATCGTTCCTGCTGGTCCGGCGCCGGGCCGGTCTCCGTACTGTTCTGAACCGATCAGTTCAGACTACCGCGAGAGTGTCAATCGCACATCAAACTCTGTCGTGCAGTCGGAAAAGACAAGGTGCGGCGCGGCCACGCATTGCAAAGTTTGTGTGCGCCGATGCGCAAAGGTGGCTTGCTTAGTGCGATATTGTCTATTTTTTCGAGGGCGGGAGCGCGGTAACTTGCCCTTTACCCTCACCGGCTAGACTGGCCGGTGGCCCTGCGCGCGTCAATGCACTGCGCGCACCTCCAGTGGAGATTGCGATGTTCGACGAAGCCTTCCTGCCGTTGTTGCTGGCCGCGCAGGCCACGAGGATCGGGATGGAGGCGCAGACGGTGATCGCGATGCGGCTCGCGGGGATGGCCGGGCTCTGGGATTCCCCGCCCGACGAGATGCACCGGATGGTCGCGGAAAAGGCCGTCGCCGTGGTCGAGGCGGGCAGTGCCGCCACCCAGGCGACGCTGAGCGGGCTGAGCCCCGCGCGCGCGATGCATGCCGGCATGAGCACGATCGGCCGCTATACCTCGGGCAATGTGCAGCGTCTCGGCGACCGCGGCCCGACCTGGTCGATCTGGCCGCTCTGAGGGGTTTTCGCGATCCGTTAACCCCCCGTTAACCACGAGTCGCGAAGCTCGGGGCCGGAGGGTTCCATGTTCCGCAGTCTTTTCCGGCCTTTGCCATTTCTACGTCTGACGCTCGCGCTGGCCGCCTGCGGCGCCTCGCCGGCGCCCGCCTTCTTCGGCGCGACCCGCCATGACGTCACCTTGCAGGGCATCCGCTTCGCGGTGCTGGAAAAGGACGGCCGCGCCGAGGTGATCCGGCTCGACTATCTCTCGCTGCGCGACCGCGACCGGGTGCCGGCGCTGATGGTCGAGGCGGCGGAGCGCACCACCGGTTGCCGGGTGAAGCGGCCGGCGCGCGGCATCGGCCGCTCTCCGTCGCTGCCCGGCGACACCGGCGAGGCCCGGTTCGAGCTCGACTGCCCCGGCGCCTGAGGGGGCTGCGACAGCGCGCCGCGGGGGTGCGGGGGCGCGGGGCTCGGCGATCTGACTCAGATCAAAGTCTTGCGATGTGTAAAGATGATTGAACGATGCATGAAACGCGCCCAACGGAGGCTCCTTAATGTATCGTCTTTTCGGCATCATCTACGCGCTCGCCGGGCCCACCCTTGCCGGGATCCTGATCACCGCGGCGCTCACCATGAACATGGTCGACACCAAGTCCATGATCTATGCCGCCGTCGTGGGCTTCGTCGCGGCCCTGCCGATCGCCTGGATCGTGGCGCGGCAGATCGACCAGAACGCCTGAGGAGGGTTCCGCGCTTCGCCCCCCGGGGCGTAGAGCGCGGGCCGGGCGTCTTGCGGTTCGGGGGCGGGCGTGATTGTCTGCCCCCGAACGGCATTTTCATCCATCAGAGGTCATCATGACATCGCCCGCGGGCTATTCCCGTCTGCACATCATCCTGCACTGGCTCGTCGCCGTGCTCATCATTCCCCAGTTCCTGCTCAACGACGGCATCGGCGGCGCTTTCCGCGCGGCGATGCGCGGCGAGACGGCGGAAACCAGCCTGCTCGTGCCGCAGCACGTCTTCACCGGGATCGCGATCCTCGCGCTGGTGATCTGGCGTCTGGTGCTGCGCGCGAAGAACGGCGTGCCGCCGCTCCCCGAAGAGGAGGCGCCGGCGCTGAAACTCGTCGCCAATCTCACCCATTGGGGGCTTTACGCGGTGCTCGCGCTGATCGTCGTTTCGGGCGGCATGGCCTGGTTCGGCGGGCTGGGCTTCGCCGGCGGGGTGCATGAGGCGCTGACCACGGTGCTGCTGATCCTGATCGGCCTGCATGTCCTGGGCGCGCTGTACCAGCAATTCGTGCTGAAGACGAATATCCTCGACCGGATGCGCACGCCGCGCCTCTGATCCAACCTTCGACGAGGGCGACAGGGCCGTGCCGGGCGACCGGCGCGGCCTTTTTATCGCGCGAGGAAGGCGGCGACCGCCGCCTCGACGAGGCGCGGCTTTTCCGCATGAAGCCAGTGGCCGGCCCCGGCGATCGCCTCGAAGGCCGCCTGCGGGAACAGCGCACGCACCGCCGGCTGATATTCGGGGCGCATGTAGTCAGAGGCGCCACCATACAGGAAGAGCGCCGGCCCGCCGAAGGGATGCGCGCCCTGCGGCAGCGGCTCGGGCCAGTCGAGGATCGTCTCGAGATTGGCCTGCAGCGCGTCGAGGTTGAACTTCCAGCGCACCGGCCCCTCGCGCAGCTCGAGCGATTGCAGCAGGAAGGCGCGGGTGCCGGCATCCTCCACCGTCTCGCTCAGCCGCCGGTCGGCCTCCATCCGGCTCGTCAGATCGTCGATCTTCAGCGCCTTCATCGCCGCGATCAGCCCGCCATGCGCCGCCCCGTGGCGATAGCGCACCGGCGCCATGTCGGCCACGACGATGCGCTCGACGAGGCCCGGATGCGTCAGCGCCAGCATCATCACCGCCTTGCCGCCCATCGAATGGCCCAGCAGATCGCAGGCGCGGCCCTCCGCCTCGATCACCGCGGCCAGATCCTCGGCCATCGCCGGATAATTATGCGCGTCCGACCAGAAACTGTCGCCGTGGTTGCGCATGTCGAGCGCGAGCACGCGGCGCGTCGTGCTCAGATGTTTCGCGATCACGCCCCAGTTGCGCCCCGAACCGAAAAGGCCGGGAACGATCAGGAGCGGCGGCAGGGCGGTGTCGGAGCCATGGGCGATGAAATTCAGCATGGGCAAGAGGTAACGCCTTCGCGCGCCGGGTTCCAGTGCCCGCGCGCACAGGTTGCACTGCCCGGGGTGCACCGCTAGGCTCGCCCCGATCGCAGCGGAGGCCGGCATGGATCCCGTCACCCTCTCCCAGATGAACGAGCGCGTCTCGCAGCTCCTGGCCCAGCGGCTCGGCGCGCGGGGCCATTCGCTGCGCGAGCGGGTCGAAAGCCGCGCGCGGGTCTTGCCGCGCAAGGTGCGCCGCGCGGCGCAGGTGCTGATCGCGGCCCAGGCGCAGGCCGCCTCGCCGAAGATGATCCGCCAGCTCGATGCGGCGGCGGTCGCGCGCGCCTACGACACCTGCGTGCACCATCTCGCGCCGCTCGGCGCCGGGGCGCGGCTGCGCCGCTTCGCGCTTTCCGTGGTGACGGCGAGCGCGCTCGGCATCGTGGTGATCGGCGCGCTCGCGCTGATCGTGGCGCGGCTGCGCGGTCTGATCTGACATGCAAAAGGCCCCCGCGCGGGGGGCCTTTCGTCAGTACTTTGGATCGGATCACATGCCCGGATAGAGCGGGAACTTCGCGCAGAGCTCGGCGACTTCCTTGCGGACCTCGGCCTCGACCGCGTCGTTGTTGTCCTCACCATTGGCGGCGAGACCGTCGACGACCTTGATGATCATCCGCGCGATCTGGCGGAACTCTTCCTCGCCAAAGCCGCGGGTGGTGCCGGCCGGGGTGCCCAGACGCACGCCCGAGGTCACCGTCGGCTTTTCCGGATCGAAGGGGATGCCGTTCTTGTTGCAGGTGATATGCGCGCGGCCAAGCGCCTTGTCGGTCGCATTGCCCTTCACGCCCTTCGGGCGCAGGTCGACGAGCATGACATGGGTGTCGGTGCCGCCGGTGACGATGTCGAGGCCGCCCTTCATCAGCTCATCGGCCAGCGCCTGCGCGTTGGAGATGACCATCT
The DNA here is from genome assembly GCF_050177655.1 of Paenirhodobacter sp. NCBI lineage: Bacteria > Pseudomonadati > Pseudomonadota > Alphaproteobacteria > Rhodobacterales > Paenirhodobacter > Paenirhodobacter sp. The sequence continues at coordinate 41,337 of NZ_JBFXGV010000006.1, read as the reverse complement.
GCGCATAGACCTTGAACTCGGGGCGCAACGCCTCGCCGAAGGCCACGGCCTTCGCGGCGATGACATGCATCAGCGGGCCGCCCTGGATCCCCGGGAAGATCGCCGAGTTGACCTTCTTCGCGATCTCTTCGTTGTTCGTCAGGATCATGCCGCCACGCGGGCCGCGCAGCGTCTTGTGCGTCGTCGTGGTCGCCACATCGGCATAGGGGAAGGGCGAGGGATGCGCGCCACCGGCCACGAGACCGGCGAAATGCGCCATGTCGACCATCAGCATCGCGCCGACTTCGTCAGCGATCTTGCGGAATTCGGCAAAGTCGATCTGCCGCGGGATCGCCGAGCCGCCGGCGATGATCAGCTTCGGCTGATGCTCCTTCGCAAGCGCGCGAACCTCGTCATAGTCGATCCGGCTGTCCTGCTTGCGCACGCCGTATTGCACGGCATGGAACCACTTGCCCGACTGGTTCGGCGCGGCGCCATGGGTCAGGTGACCGCCCGAGGCGAGGTTCATGCCAAGGATCGTGTCGCCGGGCTTCAAGAGCGCGTTGAACACGCCCTGGTTCGCCTGGCTGCCCGAGTTCGGCTGCACGTTGGCGAATTCGCAGCCGAAGAGCTGCTTCGCGCGGTCGATCGCAAGGTTCTCCGCCACGTCGACGAATTGGCAGCCGCCGTAGTAGCGCTTGCCCGGATAGCCCTCGGCGTATTTGTTCGTCATCACCGAACCCTGGGCCTCCATCACCGCCTTCGAGACGATGTTTTCCGAGGCGATGAGTTCGATCTCGTCGCGCTGACGACCGAGTTCGTTCCGGATCGAGCCGTAAAGCTCCGGGTCACGGGTGGCGAGGCTCTCGGTAAAGAAGCCAGCGTCGCGTTGGGCGGTCATGGGCGTCTCCTGAAGGATGTGGTCGCGGGTCGTTTATCGCAGAAATCCACGGCCCGAAAGCGCCCAAAACGACCAAAGGTCAATTTGCAGCGGCGTGGGCGGTGACGATTGACGTCTTGTGTTTCCGATCCGCGCTTGTCACATCTGGGGAAAATCGGGGGGCGGGGCGTGACCGGAACCAGCCATATCCATTTCGCCGCAGCGCGGGCGCCGGCGGCGCAGGCCGCCTGCGAGGATCTGATCGCGCGTTACGGTCAGGTGCCGCGCTATGCGGCCGACGTGATCGTGGCGCTGGGCGGCGACGGGTTCATGCTGCAATGCCTGCACGAGGGGACCGGCCTGCCGGTCTATGGCATGAACCGCGGCTCGGTCGGCTTCCTGATGAACGACTATGTCGCCGAGGATCTGCCCGAGCGTCTCGCCGCGGCCGAGTCGGCGGTGATCAAGCCGCTCGCGATGCGGGCCGAGACCGACGATGGCGTGGTGCATGAGGCGCTCGCGATCAACGAGGTCTCGCTTCTGCGCGCGGGGCCGCAGGCGGCGAAGCTGCGGATCTCGGTCAATGGCAAGGTGCGGCTGCAGGAGCTGGTCTGCGACGGCGCGATCGTCTCCACCCCCGCGGGCTCGACCGCCTACAATTTCTCGGTGCACGGGCCGATCCTGCCGATCGGCTCGGACGTGCTCGCACTCACCGGCATCGCGAGCTTCCGGCCGCGGCGCTGGCAGGGCGCGATCCTGCCCTCCTCGGCGGTGGTGCGCTTCGACGTGCTCGAGGCGGAGAAGCGCCCGGTGATGGCCGATGCCGATGGCCGCGCCTCGGTCAAGCCGGTGCTCTGGGTCGAGGTGCGCTCGGAGCCGAAGGTCGAACATCACATCCTCTTCGATCCGGGCCATGGGCTCGAGGAGCGGCTGATGCGCGAGCAGTTCGCGTAAGTTCTTCTGAATTTCCGGCGCGCCGATGAAGCGGCGCTAATCCTTCCGCCAGCTGTCCAGCTTGCGATAAAGCGTCGAGGGCGCGACGTCGAGATCGCGCGCCGCCCGCGGCACCGAACCGCCGTGCCGCGCGAGCGCCGCCTCGATCGCCTCGCGCTCGATCTGCGCGAGGCTGCGCGGCGTGCCGGTGCCGGGCGGCGGCGCGGCGGGCTCCGCCTCCGGCGGGCCGCTGTGCCCGTCGAGGGGCAGCATCCCGGCCTCGAGCGCGACCCCGTCATGCATCACCACCGCGGCGCGCAGCACATTCATCAGCTCGCGCACATTGCCCGGCCAGTCCTGCGCGCAAAGCACCGCCTGCGCCTCGGGGGCGATCCGCTCGAAGCTGCGCCCCTCGAGCGCGGCGTAGCGGCGCAGCAGATCCTCGGCGATCGGCAGGATGTCCTCGCGCCGCGCGCGCAGCGGCGGCATGGTGATCGGCACCACCACGAGCCGATAATAGAGGTCTTCGCGCAGCCGCCCGGCGCGCACCGCCTCGAGCGGCGGCATCGTCGAGGCGGCGATGATGCGCACATCCACGCGTTGCGGGCGGTCGGCGCCAAGCGGCTGGATCGCACCATCTTGCAGGAATCGCAGCAGTTTCGGCTGCAGCGCGGGGTCGAGCTCGCAGATCTCGTCGAGGAAGAGCGTGCCGCCCTCGGCGCGTTCGGCGGCGCCCGGACGGTCGCCGAGCGCGCCGGGAAAGGCGCCGCGGCGATGGCCGAAAAGCTCGGAATCGAGCCGTTCGGAGGGGATCGCGCCGCAGTCGAAGGTGATGAACGGGCCGCAGCCGCGCAGCGACAGCTGATGCACGGCCTGGGCGCAGAGCTCCTTGCCCGAGCCGCTTTCGCCCATGATGCAGACCGGCGCCATCGAGCGCGCCGCGGCACGAATGCGGGCATAGACCGCGCGCATCGCGGGCGAGCCGCCGATGAAGGCGCCGAGCGGCCCGGCGGGCTCGGCGCCATCGCCCGCGGGCGTGAGGTTCACCGCGGCGAAGGCGTTCTCGATCGCCGACATCAGCCGGTGTTCGCTCACCGGCTTCACGAGGAAATCCTGCGCGCCCGCCCGCATCGCCGTCACTGCGCGGTCGATCGAGCGGTCGGCGGTCAGCACGATCACCGCCGTTGCGGGGCGCAAGGCAAAGAAATCGCTCATCAATTCGATGCCGTCGCGGTCGGGCAGCATGAGGTCGAGCAGCACCACCGGCGCCTCGTGCTGGCGAAACAGCGCAAGCCCCTCTGCCGCGCTTGCGGCGGAAACCGTGGTGAAACCCGCGCGGCGCAGATGCGCCTCGTAGATCGCGCGCATCGAGGAGGTGTCCTCGATCAGCAGGATATCGGGGCGCGGCGGCGGCGGGGGGATGGGTGTGGCGAGGGTCATGGCAGCCCCCCGGGCGGCGTGAGCGCGCTGCGGCGCTGGGCGGTGAAATGGATCAGACGGTCGAGCTGCGAGAGCACCTCGCGGCCGAGCGGGCGCAGCAGCACGAGGTCGTCGCCATGGGCGCAGGCGTTGAGCGCCTCGCTGCGCGCGCGCAGCCGATCGGCGCCCACCGCCCCGGCGATCGCCACGAGCGTATGCGTCTCGGCGCGGATCGCGTCGCGGTCGATCTGGGTGAGCGCGGTGACGAGGTTGCGCTCGACCCGGGCGAGATCGCTGGCGAGGCGCTCGACCAGATCGGGGGCGCCCTCCGGCCCGGCGATTTCGATCAGCCGCTCGAAACGGCCGATGTCGAGCTCGGCGAGAGCGGCCGTCGCGGCGCGTTCGGGCGGCTGCGGCGCGCCCCGCCCGGTGGCCAGCACGATCGCGCGGGCGAGCGGCTCGACCCGGGTGAGCGGCTTCGCCACGATCGCATCGGCCCCCGCATCCTGCAGCGCCTCGCGATTGGCGCGCAGCACATAGGCGGTGCAGGCGACGATCGGCAGCGCGCGGTTCGGCCCGGGGCCCGCGCGCAGCCGGCGCATCAGCTCGATCCCGGAGAGCCGCGGCATCTCGACGTCGAGCACGGCGAGATCGTAGGGCAGCGCCTCGCACAGCCGCAGCGCCTCGAGCCCGTCGACCGCGAAATCGCAACTGGCGCCGAGCGTCGTGAGCATGTGATGCAGCACCGCGCGATTGACCGCGCTGTCATCGGCGATCAGCACGCGGCAACCGGCGAGATCGGGCAGCGGCCCCTCCTCCGGCGCGGGGGGCGGCAGGGCGCCCAGCGGCAGGGTGAGCGCGACGCGCGCCCCGCCTGAGGGCCGGTTCTCGACCTCGATCAGCCCGCCGAGCCGCCCCGCCATGTCGCGCGAGATGAACATGCCGAGCCCGTAGCCCGGCTTGCCGGTATCCTCGCCGCGCCCGCCATATTCGAAGAGCCGCTCGAGTGCGGCGGGGGAGAAGCCGGGGCCGTCGTCGAGCACGGTGATCCGCATCCGCTCGGGCGTGTCGAGCGTGGCGATCACCCGCACCCGGCCGCGATCGGTGTATTTGATCGCGTTCGAGAGCATGTTGGCGAGGATCCGCTCGAGCGCGAGCCGGTCGATCTCGAGCATCGGCGGCACGTCGGGGGCGAGGGCGACGTGGAAGTCGAGCCCCTTTTCCTGCGCCCGCCCCGACCAGCGCATCTCGAGGTCATAAAGCAGCCGCGCGGTCTGGATCGCCTGCCGGCAGGTGGTTTGTTCGGCGACGATGTCGAGCCCTTCCTCGATCAGCCGCGCCATCACCTCGCCCGCGGCACGCATCCGTTCGAGCTGCAGCCGGGTGGTGTCGTCGAGCGTCTCGTGCGAGATCATCCGCAGCCCGCCGAGGATGTCGGAGACGGCCGCGCGCAGATCGTGGCCAAGCAGGATGACCCGCGCCAGTTGCGCCTTTTCGTCGGAGAGGGGGGCGGGCTGCGAGGCGCCTGAAACCGTGAAAGAATTGCTCATGACCGAACCTTTGTCGGATCATTCCGACATGGCGGGCGCAAATCAAGAAATTGATGAAAGCGGCGGAAGAAATTAACCGTTTCCGGCGCCGTGCGGGAGGGCGGGGCGGAGGCCCGGGGGCCTCCGCCGATCGGTCAGCTGCGCGGCAGGCCCACGGCCTTCAGCGCGGCGGTGATCTCGTCGAGGATCGCGGGATCGTCGATCGTCGCCGGCATCTTGTAGCTTTCGCCATCGGCGATCTTCACCATCGTGCCGCGCAGGATCTTGCCCGAGCGGGTCTTCGGCAGGCGATCGACGACGAGCGCGTCCTTGAAGGCCGCGACCGGGCCGATCTGGTCGCGCACGAGGCCGACGCATTCCTTGATGATCGTGCGGTGGTCGCGGGTGCAGCCCTTGTTCAGGCACAGGAAGCCGAGCGGCATCTGGCCCTTGAGCTCGTCCGCGGCGCCGATCACCGCGCATTCGGCGACGTCGGGGTGCGAGGCGAGCACCTCCTCCATCGCGCCGGTGGAAAGCCGGTGGCCGGCGACGTTGATCACGTCATCGGTGCGCGCCATGATGTAGAGATAGCCGTCCTCGTCCTTGTAGCCGGCATCGCCGGTTTCGTAATAGCCGGGGAAATGGCTCAGATAGCTCTTCTTGTAGCGCTCCTCGGCGTTCCAGAGCGTGGGCAGCGTGCCGGGGGGCAGCGGCAGCTTGATCGCGATCGCGCCGAGCTCGCCATCGGGCAGCGGATGGCCGCCCTCGTCGAGGATCTGCACGTCATAGCCGGGCATCGGCACCGAGGGCGAGCCGAGCTTGATCGGCAGGAGTTCGATGCCAAGCGGGTTGCCCGCGATCGCCCAGCCGGTTTCGGTCTGCCACCAGTGGTCGATCACCGGCACCTTCAGATGTTCCTGCGCCCATTTCACCGTGTCCGGGTCGGCGCGTTCGCCGGCGAGGAACAGCGCCTGCATCTCGTGCAGCTTGTAGCGCTTGATCCAGTCGCCGTTCGGATCCTCGCGCCGGATCGCGCGCAGCGCGGTGGGGGCGGTGAAGAAGCTCTTCACCCGGTTGTTCTGAATCACGCGCCAGAACACGCCCGGATGCGGCGTGCCGATCGGCTTGCCCTCGAAGACGATCGTGGTCGCACCGGCGAGCAGCGGGCCATAGCAGATGTAGCTGTGGCCGACGACCCAGCCCACGTCGGAGGCGGCCCAGAACCGGTCGCCCGGTTCGATGTTGTAGATGTTCTTCATCGTCCATTGCAGGGCGACGAGATGGCCCGCGGTCGGGCGCACGACGCCCTTCGGCTGGCCGGTGGTGCCGGAGGTGTAGAGGATATAGGCGGGGTGATCGCCCTCGACCGCGACGCATTCGGCCGGTTTCACGCCATACTGGAAGCCGTGCCAGGAGAAGTCGCGGCCTTCGATCAGCTTCGCCACTTCCTGCTCGCGCTGGAAGATCACGCAGAATTCGGGCTTGTGGGCGGCGAGTTCGATCGCCTCGTCGAGGAGCGGCTTGTAATGCACGACGCGGTTCGGCTCGAGGCCGCAGGAGGCCGCGATGATCGCCTTCGGCGTGCAGTCGTCGATGCGCACGGCGAGTTCATGCGCCGCGAAACCGCCGAACACCACCGAATGGATCGCGCCGATGCGGGCACAGGCGAGCATCGCCTCGAGCGCCTCGGGGATCATCGGCATGTAGATGATGACGCGGTCGCCCTTTTCAACGCCGCGCATGCGCAGCGCGCCGGCGAGCGAGGCCACCCGCTTTTGCAATTCCTTGTAGGTGATGCCCTTGGTCGAATGGGTGATCGGGCTTTCGTGCATGATCGCGATCTGATCGCCGCGGCCGGCCAGCACGTGACGGTCCACCGCGTTCCAGCAGGTGTTGACCTGGGCGTCGCAGAACCATTCGTAAAGCGGCGCGTTGTCGTCGAACAGCGCCTTGGTCGGTTTCTGCACCCAGTCGATTTCCTCGGCGGCTTCCATCCAGAAACCGTTCGGATCCTGCATCCAGGCGTCGTAAACCTCTTTGTATCCCATCACATGCCTCCTCCAGACTGTAGGCTTGTTAAAAAGCCTGAAAGATTCCCGCAAGATTCTTGCGGGGGGTGAGGGGGCATTGTTGCGAAATATTTGCAGATCTTCGCGAGAACGTGACGCAAATTTTTGCAAACACGCTGAAATTATTCAATGTGACGCGGCGTCGCGAAGGTTTTGCAAATCTTCGCGACGCCGGGCGGGTCAGCCGTAGCTGGCGACCGGGGTGCCGGCGATCGCCGACATGTTGAGCAGGCCGCGGGTGGTGATCGAGGGGGTGACGATATGGGCGCGGTTGCCCAGGCCCATCAGGATCGGCCCGACCTCGAGCCCGCCGGCCTTCACCTTGAGGATGTTGCGCACCCCCGAGGCGGCATCGGTATTGGCGAAGACGAGGACGTTCGCCGCGCCCTCGAGCCGGCTTTCGGGCATCAGGCGCGCGCGGATCGCGGGGTCGAGCGCGGCGTCGATATGCATCTCGCCCTCATAGCCGAAATCGGGCTGGCGCTGGTCGAGCAGTTCGAGCGCGGCACGCATCCGCCGGCCCGAGTCGGTGTCGAGATTGCCGAACTGGCTGTGCGAGCAGAGCGCGACCTTCGGCACCAGGCCGAAGCGGCGGACGTGGCGCGCGGCGCCGAGCACGGTGGCGGTGATCTGCTCCGGCGTCGGCTCGTGATGGACATGGGTATCGGCGATGAAGAGCGGCCCGTCCTCGAGGATCATCAGCGAAAGCGCGCCCTGCGGATGCAGCCCGTCGCGCGCGAGCACCTGGCGGATGTAGTTGAGATGCCACAGATATTGGCCGAAGGTGCCACAGATCATGCTGTCGGCGTCGCCCAGATGCACGGCGAGCGCGGCGATCGCCGTGGTGTTGGTGCGCAGGATCGCGCGGGCGAGGTCGGGGGTCACGCCGCGGCGCGCCATCAGCCGGTGATAGGTCTCCCAATAGTCGCGATAGCGCGGGTCGTTGTTCGGGTCGACCACCTCGAAATCGGTGCCCGGGCGCAGCGGCAGGCCGATGCGTTCGAGCCGCGCCTCGATCACCTCGGGGCGGCCGATCAGGATCGGGCGATCGGTGGTTTCCTCGATCATCGCATTGGCGGTGCGCAGCACGCGCTCATCCTCGCCCTCGGCGAAGATGATCCGGCGCGAGGCGGTGGCGGCGGCCTCGAAGACCGGGCGCATCAGCAGGGCGGATTTGAACACCGAGCCCTCGAGCTTGCGCTTGTAGGCGGCGAGGTCGGCGATCGGGCGGGTGGCGACGCCGGTTTCCATCGCGGCCTTGGCGACGGCGGTGGAGACGACGCCGATCAGCCGCGGATCGAAGGGTTTCGGGATCAGGTAATCGGGGCCGAAGGTCATCTTCTCGCCGTGATAGGCGGCGGCGGCCTCGGCCGAGGTGGTGGCGCGGGCGAGCGCCGCGATCCCCTCGACGCAGGCCACCGACATCGCGTCGTTGATCTCCGTCGCGCCGACGTCGAGCGCGCCGCGGAAGATGAAGGGGAAGCACAGGACGTTGTTGACCTGATTGGGAAAATCGCTGCGCCCGGTGGCGATGATCGCCTCGGGGGCGACCGAGCGGACGGCGTCGGGGAGGATCTCCGGCGTCGGGTTCGCCAGCGCGAAGACGATCGGGCGCGGCGCCATGCGCGCGACATGTTCGGGCGTCAGCACGCCGGGGCCGGAAAGGCCGAGGAACAGGTCGGCGCCGTCGATCACCTCGCCGAGGCTGCGCTTGTCGGTCTTTTGCGCATAGGCCGCCTTGAGCGGGTTCATGTCCTCGGCGCGGCCCTCGTAGACGAGGCCGTGGATGTCGCACAGCCAGACATTCTCGCGTTTCACGCCGAGCTTGAGCAGCATGTTGAGGCAGGCGATGCCCGCCGCGCCGCCGCCCGTCGAGACCACCTTGATCTCGTCGAATTTCTTGCCGGCGATGGCGAGCGCATTGGTCGCCGCGGCGCCCACCACGATCGCGGTGCCGTGCTGGTCGTCGTGGAAGACCGGGATGTTCATCCGCTCGCGGCAGATCTTTTCGACGATGAAACAGTCGGGGGCCTTGATGTCCTCGAGGTTGATCGCGCCGAAGGAGGGTTCGAGCGCGCAGACGATCTCGGCGAGCTTTTCCGGGTCGGGCTGGTTCAGCTCGATGTCGAAAGCGTCGATATTGGCGAATTTCTTGAAGAGGACGGCCTTGCCCTCCATCACCGGTTTCGCGGCGAGCGGGCCGATGTTGCCCAGCCCAAGCACCGCGGTGCCGTTCGTCACGACCGCGACGAGATTGCCGCGCGCGGTGTAGCGCGCCGCGGTGGCGGGATCGGCCTTGATCTCGAGGCAGGCCTCGGCGACACCGGGCGAATAGGCGCGGCTCAGGTCGCGCCCGTTCGCGAGCGGCTTCGTCGCCCGGATCTCGAGCTTCCCGGGCTTGGGGAATTCGTGGTAATCGAGCGCCGGATGGCGCGCCGGATCGTGGCGGTCCTCGGACATGAGTCTCTCCCTGGGGTCTCTCCCCGAAACTGGTTTAGCCTTAAACTAGATGCTCGCCAGAGGAAATAGCCCGTGGTCCCCACGCCCGTCCCGGTGGGTGCAAAGGGCGTTTGACGGGTGCGCAGGGCGCGGGCCTCGCCGCGCCACCGCTTGCATCGGCGCGCGGCCCGGCGCAGAGTCCGAAACTGAACCACTTGGACAAATCACTCCGGAGGCCCCGATGTCCCTGCTCGAAGCCGCGCGCCGTGTGCGCGAGAATGCCTATGTGCCCTATTCGCGGTTCAAGGTCGGGGCGGCGGTGCGGGGCAAGTCGGGTGCCGTCTATGTCGGCGTGAACGTCGAGAATGTCGCCTATCCCGAGGGCACCTGCGCCGAGGCCGGCGCGATCGCGGCGATGGTCGCGGCGGGGGAGACCGAGCTCGTCGAGGTCGCGGTGATCGCCGACAGCCCGACGCCGGTGCCGCCCTGCGGGGGCTGCCGCCAGAAGCTTGCGGAATTCGGCCGCGGCGAGACGCCGGTGACGCTGGCCACCACCGACGGCGACCGGCTGGAGACGACGATCGGCGAGCTGCTTCCGGGGCGCTTCGACGCGGGCCACATGGATCGCGCCTGATGGATGCGCGCAGTGTCATCCGGGCGGTGCGCGATGGGGCCGGGCTGAGCGAGGAGGCCGCGCGCTGGTTCGCGACGGGGCTTGCCGATGGGGCGGTGTCGGACGCGCAGGCCGGGGCTTTCGCGATGGCGGTGCTGCTCAAGGGCATCGGCACCGAGGGGCGCGTCGCGCTGACCCGGGCGATGCGCGACTCTGGCCAGGTGATCCACTGGGATCTGCCCGGGCCGGTGGTCGACAAGCATTCGACGGGCGGCATCGGCGACAGCGTTTCGCTTTTGCTCGCGCCGGCGCTCGCGGCCTGTGGTGTCTATGTGCCGATGATCTCGGGGCGGGGGCTGGGCCATACCGGCGGCACGCTCGACAAGATGGAGGCGATCCCGGGCTATCGCGCGCTGCCCGGCGTCGAGGCGCTGCGCAAGGTGGTGGGCGAGGTCGGCTGTGCGATCGTCGGCGCGACCGAGGAGATCGCGCCCGCCGACAAGCGGCTTTACGGCATCCGCGACATTTCCGGCACGGTCGAGAGCATCGACCTCATCACCGCCTCGATCCTGTCGAAGAAGCTCGCCGCCGGGCTCGATGCGTTGGTGCTCGACGTGAAGGTCGGCTCCGGTGCCTTCATGGCGTCGATGGCTGAGGCCGAGGCGCTCGCGCGTTCGCTCGTCGCCACCGCGAACGGGGCGGGGTGCAAGACCTCGGCGCTGATCACCGACATGAGCCAGAGCCTTGGCCATTCGGCGGGCAATGCGCTTGAGGTGCTCGAGGTGATGGAGACGCTGACCGGCTCCTCGGTGAACGAGGCGCTTTGGGATGTGACCGCGGCGCTGGGCGGCGAGGTGCTGACGCTGGTGGGCAAGGCCGCGAACATGGACGACGGCGCGGCGATGATCGACCATGCGCTGGAAACCGGGCGCGCGGCGGAGTGTTTCGGCAAGATGGTCGCGGCGCTGGGCGGGCCGATGGATTTCGTCGAGCGCTACCCCGACCGGCTGCCCTCGGCGCCGGTGATCCTCGCGGTGCCGGCGCCGCGAGCGGGCTTCGTCGCCACGGTCGACGCGCGCGCGCTGGGCGAGGCGGTGGTGCATCTGGGCGGCGGGCGGCTGGTCGGCACCGACCGGATCAACCCCTCGGTCGGGCTGACCGGGCTGGCCACGATCGGCGAGGAGATGGCCGCGGGCGAGCCGCTCGCGCTGGTCCATGCGCCGGATGCCGCGAAGGGCGCGGCGGCGGTGGCGGCGGTGCGCGCGGCCTATCGGCTGGCCGAGGAGGCGCCGGAGGAGCCGGCGCTGCTGCATGGCCGGATCGGGCCGGAGGATGTTGCATGATGCCGCGTGCCTTTCTGATCGTGATGGATAGCGTCGGCATCGGCGGCGCGCCGGATGCGGCGCAGTTCTTCAACGACGGGCTGCCCGATACCGGGGCGAATACGCTTGGCCATATCGCGGCGGAATGCGCCGCGGGGCGGGCCGATGTCGGCCGCTGCGGGCCGCTGAAACTGCCGCATCTCGATGCGCTGGGCTTTTCGGCGGCGGCAGAGCTGGCCTCGGGCGCAAGGCCCGCGGGGATGGAGGCGACGCCGCACGGGCTTTGGGGGGCTGCGAGCGAGGTCTCGCGCGGGAAGGACACGCCCTCGGGCCATTGGGAGCTCGCCGGCGTGCCGGTGCCCTGGGAGTGGCATTACTTCCCCGAAAAGGAGAACAGCTTTCCGCCCGATCTCGTCGCCTTCGTCGCCGAGCAGGCGGGGACCGGGGGGATCTTGGGCAATTGCCACGCGCCGGGCACCGCGATCATCGAACGGCTCGGCGCCGAGCATATCGCGAGCGGCTGGCCGATCTGCTACACCTCGGCCGACAGCGTCTTTCAGATCGCCGCGCATGAGGAGAGCTTCGGCCTCGCGCGGCTCTTGCAGCTGTGCCGCGACATCGCGCCAAGGCTGCATGCGATGAAGGTGGGCCGGGTGATCGCGCGCCCCTTCGTCGGGCGCCCGGGCAGCTTCGTGCGCACCCCGAACCGGCGCGATTTCGCGATCGAGCCGCCGCGTCCGACGCTGCTCGACTGGGTCGAGGGCGCGGGGCGCGTCACCCATGCGATCGGCAAGATCGGCGATATCTTCTCGCATCGCGGCGTGACGCATCTGCACAAGGGCAAGAACGACGCCGATCTGATGGATCACCTGCTGCGCCTGGGCCAGGAGGCGGAGGAGGGTTCGCTCACCTTCGCCAATTTCGTCGAATTCGACAGCCTCTATGGCCACCGGCGCGATGTCGCGGGCTATGCGCGCGCGCTCGAATGGTTCGACGCGGCGGCGGGGCGGTTTCTGGCGCGGTTGCGGCCGGGCGATCTTGCGATCTTCACCGCCGATCACGGCAACGATCCGACCTGGTCGGGCACCGACCACACCCGCGAGCGGGTGCCGGTGCTGGGCCATGGCCTTGGGCCGAAGGCGATCGGGCAAGTGGGTTATGTCGATGTCGCGGCCTCGGTCGCGGCGCATCTGGGCGTGCCGGCGCAAGGGCCGGGGCGCTCCTTCATCTGAGAAACGAAAGACGAAACGGGGATGGCTATGGACGAATTCGTGACGGTGGTGGACCACCCGCTGGTGCAGCACAAACTGACGCTGATGCGCGAGAAGGATACCTCGACCGCGTCCTTCCGGCAGCTTCTGCGCGAGATCAGCCTGCTTCTGGCCTATGAGGTCACCCGCGGGCTCGAGCTGACGACGAAGACGATCGAGACGCCGCTTTGCGCGATGGATGCGCCGATCCTCGAGGGCAAGAAGCTGGCGCTGATCTCGATCCTGCGGGCGGGCAACGGGCTGCTCGATGGTATCCTCGAGCTGATCCCGGCGGCGCGCGTGGGCTTCGTCGGGCTTTACCGCGACCCGGAGACGCTGCAGCCGGTGCAGTATTACTGCAAGGTGCCGCCGATGCTCGACGAGCGGATGGTGATCATCGTCGACCCGATGCTGGCCACCGGCAACAGCTCGGCCGCGGCGGTGCAGCTGATGAAGGAGAAGGGCGCGAAGAACATCCGCTTCCTCTGCCTGCTGGCCGCGCCCGAGGGGATTGCGCGCATGCGCGAGGCCCATCCCGACGTGCCGATCGTGACAGCGGCGGTGGACGATCACCTCAACGATCACGGATATATTGTGCCCGGGCTAGGGGATGCGGGAGACCGCATGTTCGGCACAAAATAGGCCGTTTATTCTTTACTCGGAGACAATACTGCGGCATTTTCCCTATAACTTGTGATGGGGAAAAAGATGCGGTTTGGCGGGGTTCTGACGACGGCGCTGATGATGGCGGTCCTGGGCGCTTCGGGGGCCCGGGCTGAGCTGAATATCAACGGCCCGGCGGAGGTGCCGCCGCCCTCCTTCAAGGGCCGGCAATATGTCGACAGCGCCGGTTGTGTCTTCGTGCGCGGCGGCTTTGCGGGCAACGTGAACTGGATCCCGCGCGTCGGGCGCGACAAGAAGCAGCTTTGCGGCTACAAGCCGACCTTCCAGAACGGCGAGAAGGTGCTCGAGGTGGCGAAGGCGGGGCCGGTTGCCCCGGCTCCGGCCGCGGCCCCCGCGCAGGTGGCGCGCGTGGCGCCGAAGGCCGCGCCCGCGCCGATGCCCGCCCCGACCCCGGCCCGCACCGCAGCGACGCGCCCGGTCTCGCCCTTCGCGCCGACCCCCGGCGTGGGCAAGCCGATGGCGACGATCGCGCTGACCGAGACCCCGCCGCAGATCGGCCGCATGGCCCCGGTGGCACCGGCCGCCCCGGTCGCCGTTGCCGCCGCTGCGCCGGCTGTCGTCGTGCCGGCCCCCGCGCCGGTCGCGCCGGCCGCCCCGGTGAAAACCGCCGCGGCGCTGTCGCGTGCCGATTACGTCTCGCCCTATGCGCTCGCCGGGGCGGCGGTGCCGCGCTACCACAATACCGTTGCGCTGCCGGCCGCACCGCAGGCCGCGCTCGGCCCGGTGACGATCCTCGCCGCCGAGGCGGTGCCGGTTGGTGTCACCTCCTGCCCGCCCGAGACGCCGGTCGCGACGCGCTACCAGCTTTCCGACGGGCGCCGCGTGGTGCGCTGTGGTGCACCCGCCGAAGACCCGGCCGCCTTCATCAACCAGGCCGCGGTGCCCGGGCTGACCGTGGCCGCCGCCGCGCCGGCGATGACGCGCTCGGGCTATGTCTCGCCCTATGCCGTTTCGGGCTATTCCGGGGCGCCGCTGGTGGGGGGCACCGGCTATGGCGCCTCGGCGACGAATTACGCCGGCGCGAACACGGGCGCGCCGCTGGTCGGCGGCACCGGCTACAGCGTCACCATGTCCTCGCAGAACGCGCCGAAGGAGGTCTATGTCCGGCCGCGCGCCGGGGCGCCGGTGACGCTTGCGCCGGTGGTGGTCTCGACCGAGGTCGGCCCGACGGGCTATCGCCCGGCGTTCCAGGACGGGCGGCTGAACCCCTATCGCGGGCCGCGCACGGCGGCGGGCGATGCGCAGCAGGCGCAATACTGGTCGAACACGGTGCCGTCGAAATGGGTGCCGCCGGGGGCCGCGCCGGTCCCGGTCTATTACGTGCCGCAGCCGGTGCTGCAGGCGCGGGTCTCGTCGAAATCGCCGAATGCCGCGGCGCTTGTCGCGCCGGCGCGCCCGGCGCTGGCGCAGCCGCAGGCGGCCGCGGGCGGGCGCTTCGTGCAGGTCGGCATCTTCGGCGTGGCGCAGAATGCCGAGGCCGCGAAGGCGCGGCTGCGCGCCGCGGGCCTGCCGGTGGCGAGCTCGACCCTGCGCAAGGGCGGCAAGCTGCTGTCGGTGGTGCTGTCCGGCCCCTTCGCCGATGCCGGCCAGGCGCTGGGCGCGGTGCGGGCGGCGGGCTTCGGCGACGCGATCCTGCACTGAGCGCGGAGACGCGGTGGTTTCGCGGCGCCCTCCGGGGCGCCGTTTCAGTTGCAGATGTCCTTCAGCGCGAGCCAGTCGGCATCGGTGAGCACCGGGCGCGGCGCCGGGGCGCCCTTGAACGGATCGGCCTCGATCAGGCCGAGCACGCTTTCGCCCGAGGGATCGCGCGCATAGGCATAGGGGGTCGCGGAGACCCCGGCCCTGGCGAAGGCGGCGAGCAGCGGCTCGGCCTCCGGCGCGGCGGGCGGCGTCGCGATCAGGGCGGCGCCGGAGCCGGTCACCGCATCGTCGGGCAGATCGCCGGTGGTGAGCAGTTTCAGCGCTGCCATCGCCCCGGCGCGGTGCAGGAGCGCGCGCAGCGGGTCGTTGCCCGCACCGGCGACCTCGGCCGCGATGATCTCGCCCGCGGCGACCTCGGGCGTGTCGGGGCCGTCGAGCACATCGGCGCCGAGCACGACGATCTGGCCGGGCAGCAGCCGTGCGCCCTTGAGCGCGCGGGGCACGACGACGATCCGGCTTGGCTCGACGAGGCGCTCGGCCAGGGCCTCGAGCGCGGCATCGCCCGCGGTCGAATGGCAGGGGGTGCCGGTCGTGCGCGCGAGATCGTCGAGCATGGCGCGGCCGATCGCGGCGCGGGTCTCGTAGGGGGCGACGCGCGCGGCCTGATCGACGAGCGCGCCGGGCAGCCAGACGAGCGCGGCGAGCACGACCACGGCGCCGGTGCCGAGCGTGGCGAAGCGGCGCAGCCTTCCGGGATGGGGGCGGCGCGCCTCGATCGCGGCCTGCACCTTCTCGATCGCCTCGATCATCGTCGGATCGTCGATCTCGAGCTCTTCGCCCTCCTCCTCGGAAGGGGCGTAGAGCGCGGGGCGCCGGCCCGGATTGCGCCGCGCGATCGCGGGCAGCGACCAATGGGTGAGGGCGCGGGCGGAACGGTCGTCGGCGATCACCAGCGTGGCATCCCCGAAGGAGACGATCACCTCGCGCCGCTGCGCCTCCGGCGTCTCGCGCCAGATGCCCGGGGCTTCGAGCCTCTCGTATTGGGGAAGTGCGGTCATCCGTCCGTTTCTGCTCTGTTTCGGGCAGGATAGCGGATCGCGCCCCCGGGTCAATCGGCGCCCGACAGAAGACGGCCGGGAGGCGGTCAGCCCCCCGGCCAGATCGGTGTTCGCGGCGCGGGGGTTCCCCCGCCCGGAAGGTCAGTCGAGCAGCTTCGCGACGGCGCGCAGCTCGAATTTCTGGATCTTGCCGGTGGAGGTCTTCGGCAGGTCGGCGAAGACGATGCGCTTGGGCGTTTTGAACCCGGCGAGGCGCTCGCGGCAGAAGGCGATGATCTCCTTGTCGGTGACCGTGGCGCCGTCCTTGAGTTCGACGAAGGCGCAGGGCACCTCGCCCCATTTCTCGTCGGGCTTGGCCACCACCGAGCAGAGCGAGACGGCCGGATGCGCCGCGATCACGCCCTCGACCTCGACCGAGGAGACGTTCTCGCCGCCCGAGATGATGATGTCCTTCGCGCGGTCGGTGATCTTGATATAGCCGTCGGTGTGCATGAAGGCGATGTCGCCGGAACGGAACCAGCCGCCCTCGAAGGCCTCCTGCGTGGCCTGCACGTTCTTGAAATAGCCCTTCATCACCGAGTTGCCGCGCATCACGATCTCGCCCAGGTGGACGCCGTCGCGCGAGACCTCGTGGCCGCGGTCATGCACGGTGACGGTTTCCATCATCGGCATCAGCACGCCGGTGCGCGCCTTGATCGCGGCGCGTTCCTCGCCCTCGATGCCGGCCCATTCCGGTTTCCAGGTGCAGACGGTGGCGGGGCCGTAGACCTCGGTCAGGCCATAGACCTGGGTCACGTTGAAGCCGAGCGGCTCGATCGCGGCAAGGGTCGCGGCGGGCGGCGGGGCGCCGGCGGTGAAGACCTCGACGACATGGTCGAAGGGGCGGCGATCCTCTTCCTTGCAGTTGATGATCGTGTTGAGCACGATCGGCGCGCCGGCGAAATGGGTCACGCCCTCGTCGGCGATCGCGTCATAGATCGCCTTCGCGGTCACGTCGCGGCAGCAGACGGTGGTGCCGCCGAGCATCGGGATCATCCAGGGATGCGTCCAGCTGTTGCAGTGGAACAGCGGCACGATGGTGAGCAGCACCGGATATTGCCCCATCTGCCAGGAGATCGCGTTGCCCATCGTGGCAAGATAGGCGCCGCGGTGGTGATAGACGACGCCCTTCGGCTTGCCGGTGGTGCCCGAGGTGTAGTTGAGCGCGATGCTCTCCCATTCGTCCTGCGGCATGATCCAGTCGAACATCGGATCGCCCATCGCGACGAGTTCCTCGTATTCGAGGTAATGCCCGCCCGCCTTGAAGCCGTGCTCGGGGTCGCCGACTTCGATGATCTGCGGCGGGGTGCCGTGCATCTGCTTGATCGCCGCCTCGGCGAGTTTCAGGAACTGGGTGTCGACCAGCACCATCTTCGCTTCGGAATGTTCGAAGATATAGGAGACGGTGTCGACGTCGAGGCGGGTGTTGATCGCGTTCAGGATCGCGCCGCAGGCGGGCACGCCGAAATGCGCCTCGACCTGAGGGGCGGAGTTCGGCAGGATCGCGGCGACGACGTCACCCGGTTCGATCCCGCGCTCCTTCAGCGCCGAGGCGAGCTGGCTCACCCGGGCGTGGAACTCGACGTAATTGCGCCGGATCGAGCCGTAGACGACGGCGGTCCGCTCGGGAAACACCTCCAGCGCGCGGTTGAGATGCGAAAGCGGCGTCAGCGGCACGAAATTCGCGGCACACTTGTCCAGCCCGGTTTCATCGCGAAGCCAACCCATGGTACTCCCCCCTGATGGCTATGTCCTGTCCCGGCGATAATCGGCATCGGCGCGGGGAAAGAAAAGGGGGGGCGGGGACTTGTCACAAATGGTTTACGCTACGTCATCCGTGGCGATCCGGTCGCCGCGGCACTCGCCCGCGGGTTGTTATCGCTAACCCGGGGCGCGGCAGGGCAGGGCGGCGATCGGGGCTTCTGATCGGCGGGCCGCGGCGCTAGTCTTGCGCCATGATCGTGTCGCCGGGCCGCCGTTACATCTTCGTCCATATCCCGAAGACGGGGGGGACCGCGCTTGCGCTTGCGCTCGAGGCGCGGGCGATGGCCGATGACATCCTCGTCGGCGACACGCCGAAGGCCCAGCGCCGGCGGGGGCGGCTGAAGGAGGCGAAGACGGCGGGGCGGTTGTGGAAGCATTCCACCCTCGCCGAGGGGGTCGGGCTTTATACCGAGGCGCAGGCGCGCGACTGGTTCACCTTTGCGCTGGTGCGCAATCCCTGGGACCGGATGGTGAGCTATTATCACTGGCTGCGGGGGCAGAGTTTCGCGCATCCGGCGGTGACGCTGGCGAAGAACCTCGATTTTGCGGGGTTCCTCGCGCATCCGCAGACGCAGGCCTCGGTCGGTGGCGCGCCCTATGGCAGCTATCTGCGGCTTGGCGGGGCGGACGCGGCCTCCGCCTTCCTGCGGCTCGAGCATCTCGAGGAAGATGCCGCGCCGCTGGAGGCGCATCTGGGCTTTCGCGTCACGCCGTTGGCCCGGGCCAACGTTTCGGAGCGCGATCGCGACTGGCGGCGCTATTACGACGCGGCCTCCGCCGGGATCGTCGCCCGAATTTGCGCCGAAGACATCGCCCGCTTTCACTATTCTTTCTGAGAAATTTACCGACACCCGCCTGATTGCCGCGGGTGCGGGCAACAATGCGGGGCAGGCGGGAAGATCACGCGGTGCAGCGTGAACAGTGCCTTTTTTGCGCCGCAAACCTGCCGCCGAATCTTCCTTGGAATCACCCGAACTGGTCTCAAGGAAACGCCGGAACGCGAAGCGGCCGGGAGCGAAAGGGAAAAGCGATGTTCGGACTGAATACCCCCCGGCGTGCTGCGGAATGGGATGACGAGAGCGCCTTCGAAGGGTTCTTCGCGTCGCAACGGTTCGAACCCATTTCCGGCGCGGGCGAGTCCGAAGGCATCGTCGCCGGCACCCGGATCGCGACCGGCTTCGGCTGGCGCCCGGTCGAGGCGATCGCGGCGGGTGACATGGTGATGACCTTCGATCACGGTCTGCGCCCGGTCGTCGCGGTGAAGCGCACGCATCTCTTTGCCGGCCGCAACAGCTGCCCGCGCCACCTGATGCCGCTTGCGGTGCCGGCCGGCGCGCTGGGCAATGCCACGCCGATGCTGCTTTTGCCCGAGCAGAGCGTGCTCGTCGAAAGCGATCTCGCCGAGGCGGTCTTCGGCGACCCCTTCGCGCTGATCCCGGCCGCCGCGCTTGACGGGTATCGCGGCATCGCGCGGATCACCCCGCATCAGAAGGTCGAGATCGTCGTGCTGCAGTTCGACGAGGACGAGGTGATCTATGCCAATGGCACCGGCATGATCCATTGCGCTTCGGTCCATGGCATCGGCTTCGACACGATGATGGAGGAGGAAGGCACCTATTCGGTGCTGCCGCTCGACATGGCGCAGGCGATCGTCGCCTCGATGATCGACGCCGAGGCGCTCGGGGTCTGATCCGCGGATCACCCCTGCACGCGTGAAGCCCCACTCACGCGCAACGCCGGGCCAGTGGCCCGGCGTTCTTCTTTTGCCTCCGGCGGGAGTATTTTCGCCAAGAAGAAACCGGGGCTTCTTCTTGGTCCAAATACTCATGCCCGGGCCCGGGCCGGGCGATCAGGCCGCCTTGGCCGCCTGACCCGACCCGTAGCGGCCGTAGAAGGTTTCCCCCGTCGCGGCGAGATCGCGCAGCAGCGCCGGGGTCTCGAACCGGGCGCCGAAGCGGGTGGTGAGCTCGTCGCAGATCTCGACCGCGCGCGGGGCGCCGAGGATGTCGAGCCAGCTGAACGGGCCGCCGGACCAGGGCGCGAAGCCCCAGCCGAGGATCGCGCCGACGTCGCCCTCGCGGATGTCCTCGAGCACGCCCTGCTCAAACGCGCGCACCGCTTCCAGCACCTGCGCCATCAGCAGGCGATGCTGCACCTCGGCGAGATCGGGCTGTTCGGCGGCCTCGGGGTATTTGGGCGCAAGCCCGTCCCAGAACCCGCCGCGCTTGCCGGCCTCGTCGTAGGTGTAGAAGCCCGCCTTGTTCTTGCGACCAAGACGGCCCTGATCGGCCATCCAGAAGATCACCTCGTCGACGGCCTCGTCGGGATAGGCATCGCCCATCGCGGCCTTGGTCGCCTTCGCGATCTTCACGCCGAGGTCGATCGAGGTCTCGTCGACGAGCTGCAGGGGCCCGAGCGGCATGCCGACAAGCTTTGCCGCATTCTCGATCAGCGTCGGGCTGACGCCCTCGGCCAGCATCCGGATCCCCTCGTTGATATAGGGGATGATGCAGCGGTTGGCGTAGAAGAAGCGCGCGTCGTTGACGACGATTGGCGTCTTGCGGATCTGGCGCACGAAATCGAGCGCCTTCGCCACCGCGACCGGGCCGGTCTGTTCGCCCTTGATGATCTCGACCAGCAGCATCTTGTCGACGGGCGAGAAGAAGTGGATGCCGATGAACTGTTCGGGGCGTTTCGACGCCTTCGCCAGCATCGAGATCGGCAGCGTCGAGGTATTGGTGGCGAAGATCGCATCTTCGGGGATCACCGCCTCGGCCTGGGCGGTGACGCCGGCCTTGACCTTCGGATCCTCGAACACCGCCTCGACGATCAGATCGCAGCCGGCGAGCGCGGCGTAATCGGTCGTCGCGGTGATCTTCGCAAGCAGCGCTTCCTTCGCCTCCTCGGTCGTCTTCTTGCGGCTGATCGCCTTGTCCATCAGCCCGGTCGAGTAGCTCTTGCCGCGCTCGGCCGCCTCGATCGTGCTGTCGATCAGCACCACCTCGATGCCGGCCTTCGCCGAGACATAGGCGATGCCCGCGCCCATCATGCCAGCGCCGAGGATGCCCACCTTCTTCACCGTCTGATCGGCGACCTTCGGGCGGTTCGCGCCCTTTTCCAGCGCCTCCTTGTTGATGAAGAGCGAGCGGATCATCGCGGAGGATGAGGGGTTCAGCAGCAGGTTGGTGAACCAGCGCGCCTCGATCTTCAGCGCCTGGTCGAAGGGCACGAGCGCGCCTTCGTAGACCGCGGAAAGCAGCGCCTTCGCGGCGGGATAAACCCCCATCGTCTTGCCATGCACCATCGCGGAGGCGCCGACGAAGGTCATGAAGCCCGCGGGGTGATAGGGCGCGCCGCCGGGCATCTTGTAGCCCTTCGCATCCCAGGGTTTCACCAGATCCGCGTCCTTCGCGGCGAGCACCCAGGCGCGCGCCGCGGCCATCGGGTCATCGGAGACCTCGTCGACGATCCCCGCGGCCTTCGCCTTCATCGGGTCGGAAAGCTTGCCTTCGAGCAGGAAGGGCGCCGCCATCATCGCGCCCATCTTGCGCACGAGCCGCGTGGTGCCGCCGCCGCCCGGGAAGATGCCGACCATGATCTCGGGCAGGCCGATCTTCGCCTTCGGATTGTTGGCGGCGAAGATGCGATGGGTGGAAAGCGGCAGCTCGAGCCCGATGCCGAGCGCGGTGCCCGGCAGCACCGAAACGATCGGCTTGGCCCCCTTCAGCGTCTTCGGATCCATCCCCGCGCGTTCGATCTTGCGCAGCACGGCATGCATCTGCATCACGCCGGCGAAAATCGCCTCGGGCCCGCCCTCGCGCATCTTCGCGATGACGTTGAGGTCCATGCCGCCGGCGAAATCCTTCTTGCCGGAGGTGATGATCACGCCCTTCACGGCCGGATCGGCGAGGGCCTGGTCGATGAAGCCGTCGAGGGCGGCGAAACCCTCCATGCTCATCACGTTCATCGACTTTCCGGGCACGTCCCAGGTGATGATGGCGACGCCGTCGGCGCCGAGATCGTAGGTGAAATCAGTCATTTGTCTCTCCCCGGACTCAGACGCGTTCGATGATG
This sequence comes from Paenirhodobacter sp., assembly GCF_050177655.1. Classification (NCBI taxonomy): domain Bacteria; kingdom Pseudomonadati; phylum Pseudomonadota; class Alphaproteobacteria; order Rhodobacterales; genus Paenirhodobacter; species Paenirhodobacter sp. The sequence goes on along the minus strand of NZ_JBFXGV010000006.1, from coordinate 19,644 downwards.
GTGGCGGCGCCCATGCCGGACGCGATGCAAAGCGTGGCGAGGCCGGCGTTCAGATCGCGGCGTTCGAGCTCGTCGAGCAGCGTGCCGATGATGATCGCGCCGGTCGCGCCGAGCGGGTGGCCAAAGGCCATCGCGCCGCCGTTGACGTTGACCTTGTCGGGCGAGACGTCGAAGGCCTGCATGAAGCGCAGCACCACGGCGGCGAAGGCCTCGTTCACCTCGAAGAGGTCGAGATCCTTGATCGACATGCCGCTGTCTTTCAGGATTTTCTCGGTCACCGGGACGGGGCCGGTGAGCATGATCGTCGGATCGGTGCCGATCTTCGCGGTGGCGCGGATACGCGCGCGCGGCTTCAGCCCGTGGGCAATGCCGAATTCCTTCGAGCCGATCAGCACGGCGCCCGCGCCGTCGACGATGCCCGAAGAGTTGCCGGCGTGGTGGATGTGGTTGATGTGGTCGAGATGGGGATATTTCAGCATCGCCACCTTGTCGAAGCCCGGCATCACCTCGCCCATGTCCTTGAACGAGGGTTTCAGCGCGCCGAGGCTTTCCATCGTGGTCTGCGGGCGCATGAATTCGTCGTGGTCGAGGATGGTCAGGCCGCTCTGGTCCTTCACCGGCACGATCGACTTGGCGAAACGCTTCTCGGCCCAGGCCTCGGCGGCGCGGCGCTGGCTTTCGACGGCAAGCGCGTCGGCCTGCTCGCGGGTGAAGCCGTATTCGGTGGCGATGATGTCGGCCGAAATGCCCTGCGGCACGAAATAGGTCTTCATCGCAAGGCTCGGGTCGACCGCGATCGCGGCGCCGTCGGAGCCCATCGCGACGCGGCCCATCATCTCGACGCCGCCGGCGATATAGGCCTGGCCGGCGCCGCCCTTGATCTGGTTCGCGGCGAGGTTCACCGCCTCCATGCCGCTCGCGCAGAAGCGGTTGATCGCGAGGCCCGGGATCGATTCATCGAGATCCGAGAGCAGCACGGCGGAGCGCGCGAGGCAGCCGCCCTGTTCGCCGACCTGGGTGACGTTGCCCCAGATCACGTCCTCGACGGCGTGGCCCTCGAGCCCGTTGCGTTCCTTCACCGCGTTGAGCAGCCGCGCGGAGAGCGCGACCGAGGTCACTTCGTGCAGGCTGCCGTCGGCGCGGCCCTTGCCGCGGGGCGTGCGGCAGGCGTCATAGATATAGGCTTCGGTCATCTTTCCTCCTCAGGCCCGATCCGATGGATTGCCGGGCATCATCTCGTAAGGGTGTTTCCAGCCGGGCAGCGCGGAAATGCGGCTCAGCCAGGCGTCGATGGCAGGGGATTTCGCGCGCTCGAAGCCGAAGGGCTCGGGGTAGTAGAGATACCCGCAGCAGGCGAAATCGGCGAGGGAAGGGGCGGTGCCGACGATCCAGTCGCGCCCCGTCAGGTGATGTTCGAGCGTGGCGAGCGCGGTCTGCACCCGGCCCGAGAGCCAGCGGATCGCCTCGGCCGGGCGCTTTTCCAGCGGCACGAAATTCATCAGGAAGCGCAGGCTGCCCTGCTGACCGGAGCCCTTCTGCGCGTCCCAGAACAGCCAGCGCATCATCTCGGCGCGATCCTCGGCAAGGAATTTCCCGGTCTTTTCCGCGACATGGAGCTGGATCACGCAGCTTTGCGTCAGCGTCAGATCGCCTTCGGTGAAGACCGGCGCCTCGCCCATCTCGTTGATCGCGAGGAACTCGGGCGTCTTCGAGCCGCCGTGAAAGAAATCGACATAGACCGGCTCCCAGTCGTAGCCCGCGAGCGACATCGTCAGCGCAGCCTTGTAGGCATTGCCGGACTCGCCGAAGCAATAGAGTTTCGCCGTCATGTGGTCCTCCCAGATCCCGATTGCATATTGGCACGAATTGACGTGCGCGTAAGGCCCCTGCGGACGATGTGGCGCAACGTCATCGCACCGGGACGCTGCGTCCATCGTGGGGATTTGAGTATTTTTGCCAAGAAGAAGATAGCGCGTAAGGCAAAGTTAACCACGCCATGCGAGGCTGATTTCGCGGTACAGGCTGGAGAGCCGATGACCGCCCAAGGAGAAGTCGCCCCGGCCGCGTGTGAAGCTCTCACTGCGGGGCTGGACCGGCCTCCGGGGCCGGGGCGCGCCTTCTGTCTTCTTCTTGGTCCAAATACTCATGCGACGGCGCCGCAAGCGCCGCGCTCAGGCCTTGCGCGCCGCGAGCTCCGCCTTGAAGAGGCGCAGCCGCGCCACGAGGTTGTCGCGGTTGGTGACCGAGCCGAAATGCTCGAAAAGGAAGGTGAGCGCCTCGTCCGGGGTGATCTCGGCCTCCGCGGCGAAGCGGTGCAGGGTGCGATAGGCGTCGTTCGTGAGCGAAACCGGAAAGCGGCGGGTCAGGCGCAGGCGCTTGGGCATTACGGAACCTCGGGGGCTTGATGGCTGAGGACGGCCGCGGCGAGGGCGGGGTCGGTCGCGCGGTCGGGCAGCGCGCCGATGCCGGCAAGCCAGGGCACGCGCGATTGCACGCCCTCGTTCTCGAGCGGGGCGAAGGGGAAATCGAGGGTGAGGCAGCCGGCCATGATCTCGATCCCCTCGGCGTCGCGGTAATAAAGCGGCGTGCCGCAGGTCGGGCAGAAGCCGCGCCAGGCGAGGTTTGACGACGCCCATTCCGCGGGCCTGCCCTGCCAGCTGACGCGCCCGTTCGGCACCTTGTAGAGCGGCGCGAAGGCATTGCCGGTGGCGCGCTGGCACATCCGGCAATGGCACAGGCCGGGCTCGGCCGGCCCCGCCGAGATGGTGAAGCGCACCGCGCCGCACTGGCAGCCGCCGCGGGCCTCGGGGAAGTCGCGTTCATGCGGGTGCATCGGGGCCTCCGTTGCCGATCGCGCAAAGCCTATTGCGCGCGGGGCACGGATGCCAGCCCCTTGCGGCGGCCGGGGGCGAGGCCCTATGTCAGGCGCAGGGCCGTGCCGGCCCGGGAGACGGGCAATGCGCAATGCAGCGCTGGTGCTGGGCATCATCGGCGGGCTGATCGCCCTGATCGTGGGGTTTTTCGGCTATGGCTACACCGAGGTGGTGCGCGCCCATGCCGAGGTGGGCGACATGTTCGGGCGGGTCGAAGACCCCGGCCTGATCCGCTTCGCGAGCTTCCTTTCGCCGCTTCTGGCGATTGCCGGCGGGGCGATGGCGAAGATCCGCGCGCTCTGGGGCGGGGTGCTGATGCTCGCGGGCGGCGGGCTGATGTATTACGCCTTCGGCTTTGGCGTCTTCACGATGTTCCCGATCGGGTTCTGTCTGGTGGGCGGTTTGCTGGCGCTTGCCGCGGGCAAGCCGGATGAGCCGAAGGCGCATTTCTGAGGGGGGTGTCGCTTCGTCTCAGGGCGCCGCGGGCGCTTTCGGCGGGCGCGATGCCAGCAGGACTGCAAGGACCAGATCGCCGATCAGCAGCGCCAGGTGAATCCGGGCGTTTCCCTCGCCGTTGACAAAGCTTCCGGTGCGCAGGGCGATCGGGACGGTGATGAAAAGCCAATAGGCGAGCCAGGGCAGCCCATAGGCCAGCACGATGCCGAGGCGCAGGCGTTTCGCGGTGAAGAGGCTCATCACCGGAACGGATGCGGCGTAGATCAGGGCGGCGAGGAAGCAGAAGGCGACGAAGAGGAAGATGTCCTCGGGGCTTCCTGCGCCAAGGAGCGAGGACGTGTCGTTCCAGATCCGGGCCTGCAGCTCGTTGTTGAGCAAGGCGCCGAGGGTGACGACAAGGGACAGGATGATCCAGTGCCTCAGGCCAAGCGCGAGCCGGGGGGAAAGTCGGGTCATCGGAGTGCCTCGGGATGTGGTGCTCAGTCGTCGATGATCTCGAGTTTCATCCTGGCGCCATCCGGTGGCAAGCCGGATGAGCCGAAGGCGTATTTTTGAGGGTGGGCTAGAGCAAGGGCTCGTTGGTTCGGCGGGTGGAAGGGCCTGTGCCCTCCACGCATGTAATGAAATACGATTCTCCAGATCCCAATATTGAATCCATAATTGGATAGCCAATATTGACACGCCAAATTTGACGGGCCATCAGTCGTGCTAAGATATCGACATCAACTAAGGAGATTCTTATGCCCGCTGGTTCGCATCAAGGCTTTAAACTATCCGCCCTGACAAAGGTGAGTCAGTTCGACGATGTCACGGCAGATGACATTGAGGAGGCTCGCCAAAGCCTCTCACTCACCCCTTCCGAAATGGCTGAAGCCTTGGGTTGGTCTCCCAGGAAATATTCGCGCACCCTCAATGCGGCGCGGGACGAGGAAGTCGTCAGTCGTGACTTCGCACTCGCCGTCCGTGGGCTCATCGAAGTCTCAGGCGACCGCCATGGCAAGTTGCGACATTCTGTGGATGACGAGGCGTTTCTTAATGGAAAGACCTTCGAGCATATCTTCAGAAGGAATTGTGACGCCATCGGTGGCTGGAGCGCTGAAGTTGCCCCGCATTTGCTACGTCTCTTGGTCGAGCGAGTTGCACACGGCGGCGGCGTGATATCTTATGGTGAGACGGCCACGATGCTGGAGGAACGTGGGCTGACCCACCGCGTCTGGCCGCGCACCGCATATGGGCGGCCCCTCGGGTTGATCTGCAGGGCACTTCTCGATCTGGGCAAGCAGACTGAAGAGCGTATCCCGTTACTTTCGGTCATTGTAACGAAGGCGGGCGGCGACCCGGCCGAAGGGATAGATGGCCTTCTGAGGGACTATCTCAATCTCTATGAATTGGAGACCCTTAGAAAGAAGAAGCTCGCCGAGTTCAGACAAGATCGCAGCGCGCTGATCAATGAAATGCAACGCGAAGCTCTACGGTATAAGCACTGGTCGGGCGTCGTCCGGGCCCTCTTGGGGCGAGAGGGTTGATAGGCGTTAACTGATGGCTGCACCAGTTCCACCATGACCCTCGGCAATTCGCGCAGCGTCGACGTGCTTGTCTAAAGCCGTAAGCACCGAAGTGTTTTCAGCGCTATATCTATTAGTGAGACGCCTCTTGTCTGTCTCCCGTATTTCACTGTGGGGCCGCGAAACGCCATCCCCGAACCAAACGGCGCCCCTTAGGGCGCCGCTCTCATTTCCAGTCTGCTCGTTCTCAGAACTGCTCGACGTCGAGCGCCATCACCGGCTCGGCCCCGCTCTCGATGCGGGCGAGGTGCATCGCACAGGCGGGCAGCTGGCGCGCCATGTAGTAGCGCCCGGTCGCGATCTTGCCCTCGTAGAAGGCCTTGTCCGAGGCGCCGGCGTCGAGCGCGGCATGGGCCGCCGCGGCCATCCGCGTCCACATCAGGCCAAGGCAGACATGCCCCATCAGATGCATGAAGTCGTAGCTGCCCGAGAGCGCCGCGTTCGGGTTCTTCATGCCGTTCTGCATGAAGAACATCCCCGCCGCCTGCAGCTGCTTCGAGGCGGTCTTGAGCGCGTCGGTGAAGGGCTTCATCCGGTCGTCGGCGTCATGCGCCTTGCACTCGGCCTTCACCATCTCGAAGAAGGCCATCACATGCTTGCCGCCGTCCTGCGCGAGCTTGCGGCCCACCAGATCGAGCGCCTGCACGCCGTTCGCGCCCTCGTAGATCATCGTGATCCGGGCGTCGCGGGTGAATTGCGACATGCCCTGTTCCTCGATGTAGCCGTGGCCACCATAGACCTGCTGCGCGAGCACCGCGGTCTCGAAGCCCTTGTCGGTGAGGAAGCCCTTGATGACCGGGGTCATCAGCGAGATCAGCCCCTCGGCCGCGGCGTCATCGGCGAGATGCGCGCGGTCGATCAGCGAGGCGCCCCAGAAGGTGAAGGCGCGGGCGCCCTCGAGGAAGCTCTTCTGATCCATCAGCGAGCGGCGGATGTCGGGGTGCACGATCAGCGGATCGGCGGCGCCCGTGGGGTTGGCGACACCGGTCACGGCGCGGCCCTGCAGGCGGTCCTTCGCATAGGCGAGCGCGTTCTGATAGGCGGCCTCGCCCACGGCATAGCCCTGCAGGCCGACGCCCAGACGCGCCTCGTTCATCATCGTGAACATCGCGCGCATGCCCTTGTGCAGATCGCCAAGGAGCCAGCCGGTCGCACCGTCATAGTTCATCACGCAGGTCGAATTGCCGTGGATGCCCATCTTCTCTTCGAGCATGCCGACGGAGACCGGGTTGCGCGCGCCGAGCGAGCCATCCGCGTTCACCAGGAACTTCGGCACGATGAAGAGCGAGATCCCCTTCGTGCCCTCGCCGCCGCCGGGCGCCTTGGCAAGGACGAGGTGGATGATGTTCTCGGCCATGTCGTGATCGCCCGCCGAGATGAAGATCTTCTGGCCGGTGATCTTGTAGGAGCCGTCGTCCTGCGGTTCCGCCTTGGTGCGCAAGAGGCCCAGATCCGTGCCGCAATGCGGCTCGGTCAGATTCATCGTGCCGGTCCAGTCGCAGCTGACCATCTTCGGCAGATAGGTCGCCTTCTGCTCGGCGGTGCCATGGGCGTGGATCGCCGAATAGGCGCCATGGGTCAGGCCCTGATACATGTTGAAGGCCATGTTGGCCGAGACGAAGATCTCGCCCACCGCGCAGTTGAGCAGATAGGGCATGCCCTGACCGCCATACTCCGGGTCGCAGTCGAGCGCGGTCCAGCCGCCCTCCTTCATCGCTTCGAAGGCCTCCTTGAAGCCCTTCGGCGTGCGCACGATGCCGTTTTCGAGCACGCAGCCTTCCTTGTCGCCCACCGCGTTCAGCGGTTCGAGCACCTCGGAGGCCACCTTGCCGGCGGCGTCGAGCACCTGTTCGGTGAAGTCGCGTTCAAGGTCGTCGTAGCCGGGCAGCCCGGCCTCGGAAACCTTCAGAACCTCGTGCAGCAGGAACTGCATGTCGCGGGTATTGGCGGTATAGCTCGTCATAGTCCTCTCCCTTGAGCCAGTCTCAGGCCTGGTGCGGCGCGCCCTCCCCCGGCTCCTCGCCGGCGATCTGGCCTTCGCCCCAGGCAATCTGTTCCGCCAGCTCCTCGATCGCCTGACCGAGTTCGTCGCGCTGGCGTTTCATCTCGTCGAGCCGATGACGCGCCACCTTGAGCGTCTCGGCCAATTGCGTCTTCTGCTGATCCCCCATGTTGTAGAGGTCCAGCAGCTGGCGAATGTCCTCGAGGCTGAAGCCGAAGCGCTTGCCGCGCAAAATCAGTTTCAGCCGCGCCCGGTCGCGCCGGGTGAACAGCCGCTTCTGACCCTCGCGGATCGGAAACAGCAGCTCCTTCGCCTCGTAGAACCGCAAGGTGCGCGGCGTCACATCGAACGCATCGCACATCTCGCGGATCGTCATCACATCCTCGCTCATCGAGCGCCTCCCGGTTTCCTTGCGTAAGCCAGAGCGGGAGATCGAATGTCCGCCCCGACATTACAAGTAAAGTTGACGTTCGCGTCACCGTAACGTGGCGTCACGGTGACGCTGACGTAATGTCAGGAAAAACTGACCGCCTGGTTAAGAAATTTCGTGACCTGCAACCATCGCAAATTCGGGCGCCGCAGAGGAGGATCGCTCCCCTCCGGCGGGCGAATTCGAACCGCTTTCGGGGTCAGGAATCAAGCATCTTCGCGACGTCGTCACGCAATTGGCGCAGATCGGCGATGGTGCCGTCGAGGTCTTCGCGCTGCTGCGTCAGCACGCCGAGCTGGCGATTGGCGAGCTCGATCCAGGCGCGGTTCTGCGCCTCGGTGCCCTTCTGGTCGTAGATCTGCAGCCATTGCCGCAGCTCCTCGAGGGAGAAGCCGAAGCGGCGCCCGCGCAGGATCAGCGTCATCCGGGCGATCTCGCGCGGGCCGTAGAAGCGGGCGCGGCCCTCCTTCTGCGGCGAAAGCAACTCGATATACTCGTAATAGCGCAGGGTGCGCGGCGTCACGTCGAAACGCGCGCACATTTCCTTGAAAGTCAGAACGTCGGGCATGGTGGTCTCCCCTGGCGCGAAGCTAGCGCCTTGCCCGAAGGGGTTCAACCGGCATATCGGGGCGGGGCGACGTAACGGCGAAGCCCGCGCGGGGCGCTTGCGCCGGGGCGCGGGGCGCGGCATCGTCGGGCAAACGGAGGCGAGGATGAGTGACACGGGCGATCTGAAACTTTCGGCGGCGCGGCAGTTCATCGCGGCGATCCCGCATGCGCGCGCGCTCGAGATGCGGCTCGATGCGCTGGGCGGCGGGGCGGCGGAGATCTCGATGCCCTGGTCGGAGGTGCTGGTGGGCGATCCGCGCACCGGGGTGATCCATGGCGGGGCGGTCTCGGCCTTGATGGACACCTGCTGCGGGGCGGCGGTGATGAGCCACCCGGAGGGGCCCACCGCCACCGCGACGATCGACCTGCGCATCGACTACATGCGCGCCGCGACGCCGCGCCAGCGCATCACCGCGCGCGCCGAGGTCTATCACATCACCCGCACCGTGGCCTTTCTGCGCGCCACCGCCCATGACGAGGAGGCGGGGCTGCCCGTCGCCACCGCCACCGGCGCCTTTACCGTCGAACGTCCGAAAGGGGGCGCGAAATGAGCCGGCCGAAGCCCGAACCCGTGCAGGTGGTGAAGCAGCGCCGCGATGCCGCGCTGAGCGCGCTGGTCACCGGCGTGCCCTATATCCGCTTTCTCGGCATCGAATTCGACCGCCGCGGCGACGAGCTGACCGCGGTGCTGCCCTTCGACGAAAAGCTGATCGGCAACCCGTTCCTGCCGGCGCTGCATGGCGGGGTGACGGCGGCCTTCCTCGAGGTTTCGGCGATCGTGGAACTCAGCTGGTCGATGCTCTGGGAGGATGTCGAGGCCGGGCTGATCGACCTTTCCGCGCCCGAGCCGGTGCTGCCGCGGCTGCCGAAGACGATCGACTTCACCGTCGATTACCTGCGGTCCGGCCTGCCGCGCGACGCCTATGCGCGGGCGCGGGTGAACCGCTCGGGCCGGCGCTATGCGAGCGTGCATGTCGAGGCCTGGCAGGACAATCGCACGCGGCCCTTCGCGCAGGCGACGGGGCATTTCCTGATGCCCGATCCGGCGGCGCATGGCTGAGATCACCCATCGCCGCGTGCTCTCCATCGCGGCGCCGATCGTGCTGTCGAATGCGACGGTGCCGCTTCTGGGCGCGGTCGACACCGGCGTCGTCGGCCAGATCGGGGCGGCGGCGCCGATCGGGGCGGTGGGGCTTGGCGCGGTGATCCTGGCCTCCGCTTACTGGGTCTTCGGTTTTCTGCGGATGGGCACGACCGGCCTTGTCGCGCAGGCGAAGGGGCAGGGCGACGCGACCGAGGTTGCCGCCGGTCTTGCCCGCGCGCTGATCGTCGCCTGGGCCGCGGGGCTTTGCCTGATCGTGTTGCAAGGACCGCTCTTCTGGGCGGCGTTCCGCCTCGCGCCCGCCTCGGCCGAGGTGGAAACCCTCGCGCGGCAGTATCTTTCGCTGCGGATCTGGGGCGCGCCGGCGACGATCTCGCTTTACGCCTTCACCGGCTGGCTGATCGCGGTGGAGCGCACCCGCGCGGTGCTGGTGCTGCAGCTGGTGATGAACGGGCTGAACGTGGGGCTCGATCTCGGCTTTGTCCTGGGCCTCGGCTGGGGCGTGCGGGGCGTCGCCGCGGCCACGCTGATCTCGGAATGGACGGGATTTGCGCTGGCACTCTGGCTGGCGCGCGGGGCCTTCGCCGCCGGGCTGAGCCGCGCCGCGGTGCTTGCCCGGGCGCCGCTGAGGCAGATGGCGCGGGTGAACACCGACATCATGATCCGCTCGGTCGCGTTGCAGGGCAGTTTCACCGCCTTCCTCTTCCTCGGCGCGGGGCAGGGGGATGTGAAGCTCGCCGCGAACCAGGTGCTGATGCAGTTCCTCGAGACCACCGCCTATGCGCTCGACGGTTTCGCCTTTGCCGCCGAAAGCCTCGTCGGTCAGGCGGTCGGCGCGCGTTCCGTGCGACAGCTGCGCCGCGCGGCGGGGCTTGCGTCGCAATGGGGCGTGGGCGGGGCGCTCCTGCTTGGCGCCGTCTTCTTCCTCGCCGGGCCCGCGATCATCGACCTGATGACGACGGCGCCCGAGGTGCGCGAGACGGCGCGGATCTACCTGCCCTGGCTCGCCCTCGCCCCCGCGATCGGCATCGCGAGCTGGATGTTCGACGGCATCTTCATCGGTGCCACGCTGACGCGCGAGATGCGCAATGCGATGCTGCTGTCGGTCGCGGTCTACGCGCTGGCGCTGGGCCTGCTGATCCCGGCCTTCGGCAACCACGGGCTCTGGGCCGCGCTGATGGTGCTCAACGCGACGCGGGGGCTGACGATGGCGCGGCTTTACCCGCGCGCCGAGGCGAAGGCGGCGGGCTGAGCCGGTCAGACGTGCTGGCCGCCGTTCACCTCGATCTCGGTGCCCGAGACATAGCTCGAGGCCTCGGTGCAGAGGAACCAGATCACGTCGGCCACCTCGCGCGGCTGGCCGAGGCGGCGCAGCGGCAGGGTCTCGACGATCTTTTCGGTGCCGGGGGAGAGGATCGAGGTCTCGATCTCGCCGGGCGCGATCGCGTTCACCCGCACGCCGAGGGGGCCGAAGTCATGCGCCATCTCGCGGGTGAGCGCCTTCAGCGCGGCCTTCGAGGTGGCATAGGCGGCGCCGGCAAAGGGGTGCACGCGCGAGCCCGCGATCGAGGTGACGTTGACCACCGCGCCCTGCGTCGCCGAAAGCTCCTCCTTCAGCCCGCGGGCGAGCACGATCGGCGCGAAGAAATTGACGTGGAAGACCTGGCCCCAGGTCCGCAGGTCGGTGTCGATCGAGTTGAGCCGGCTGCCGCCCGGCCCCTTGGGCGAGATGCCCGCGTTGTTCACCAGCGCGTGCAGCTTGCCGTCGAGGCGGGAGCGGATCTCGGCGATCGCCTCGATCGTGCGCGAGGGATCGGCGAGGTCGATCTGGATGTGATCCTCGCGCCCGCCGCCCCAGGGGCATTCCTCGGGGAAGGGCTGGCGCGAACAGGTGATGATCCGCCAGCCCTCGCGCGCGAATCGTTTCACCGTGGCATGGCCGATCCCCCGGCTCGCCCCCGTCAGCAGCATCACCTTGCGTTCGTCCATCGTCGCACCTCATCTTTGGCCCCAACCTAAACCCCGGCGCGGCCTTGGCAATAGCCCGGGCGCGCGTGGTCGGACGGGCCTTGGCAGGGGGGGCAAATCGCTCTAACACTTTCCCGACTTTTCCCGGGGGCAGATCATGAGAAAGCAGACCATGGACCGTGACTGGATCGCCACCGCCCGGACGCTGTCCGAGGCGCTTCCCTACCTGCAGCGCTACACCGGCGCCGTGGTCGTCGTGAAATTCGGCGGCAACGCGATGGGCGACGACGACGCGATGGCGGAATTCGCGCGCGACGTCGTGCTGATGAAACAGGTGGGCATGAACCCGGTCGTCGTGCATGGCGGCGGGCCGATGATCAACGAGATGCTCGCGAAGCTCGGCATCAAGTCGGACTGGGTGCGCGGCAAGCGCGTCACCGACAAGGCCACCGTCGAGGTGGTCGAAATGATCCTCTCGGGCCTTGTGAACAAGCGCATCGTGCAGGCGATCAACGACCAGGGCGGGCGCGCCGTCGGCATCTCGGGCAAGGACGACGACCTGATGGTCTGCGAGGCGGACGATCCCGAGCTTGGCTTCGTGGGCCGGCCGGTGGAAATGAACGTCGAGGTGATCCGCGACCTTTACAACGCCGGGCTGATCCCGGTGATCGCCCCGGTCGCGACCGGCGTGAACGACAACGAGACCTTCAACGTCAACGGCGACACTGCCGCGGGCGCGATCGCGGGGGCGTTGCAGGCCGATCGCCTGCTCCTGCTCACCGATGTGGCCGGGGTGAAGAACAAGACGGGCGAGGTCATCACCCAGATGTCGCCCGAGGAGGTCGAGGGGCTGATCGAGGACGGCACGATCTCGGGCGGGATGATCCCGAAGGTCGAGACGGCGCTCAAGGCGGTGAAGGAGGGCGTGCGCGCCGTCGTCATCCTTGATGGCCGCGTGCCGAACGCCTGTCTGCTCGAGCTTTTCACCGAACATGGCGCGGGTTCGATGATCCGATCGACCTCGCCGCGGGTGAAGCCGCGCCGGCGGTGAGCCAGCCAGAGATGAGCCTGCCCGGGCCGCTGCGCGCCGCGCTGGCCGCGGAGCGCCTTTTCGTGTCGGGACTGGTGGCGGAGGGGGCGGAGACGATCGCGCTCCTCTCCCCCGACGAGCCGGGCTTCTGGGCGCATGTCACCGCGGCGCCGGAATTTGCCGATGGCGCGCCCGATCCGCTAGACCGCTGGTCGGAGCGGGTGATCGGGCGGATCGCGGCGGAGCAGGGCGCGCGGGCGCTTTTCCCCTTTGGCGGGCCGCCGCATCAGCCCTTCTTCGCCTGGGCGCTGCGCTCGGGGCAGGCGGTTTCCTCGCCGGTGCGGCTGATGGCGCATGCGCGGATGGGGCTCTGGGCCTCGTTCCGGGGCGCGCTGGCGCTGCCCGGGGCCTTGGTGCAGGTGGCGCCCGCCGCCGATCCCTGCGCGCCCTGCGCTGCGCCCTGCACCCGGGTCTGCCCGGTCGGCGCGATGTCGCGCGAGGGCTACAACGTGCCGCTTTGCCACGATTTTCTCGATACGCCCGAGGGCGCGGAATGCCTTGAACGCGGTTGTCTTGCGCGCCGCGCTTGCCCCATCGGGCAAACCTATGGCAGGCTGGAGGTGCAATCGGCCTGGCACATGAGGCACTTCCACAGATGACCCCTTCCGGATACCGCCGCCTGATCCTCACGCGGCACGCGAAATCGAGTTGGGACGACCCGCTCATGGCCGATATCGACCGGCCGCTGAACGCGCGCGGCCATGCGGCGGCGCGCGAGCTGGGCGATTTCCTCGCCTCGCGCGGCTATGACCCGGAGGAGGTGCTCTGCTCCTCGGCGCGGCGCACCCGCGAGACCTGGGACGAGGTGGCGCGCGCCGCGCTCGAGACCCGGCCGGAGCTGCGCTACCTGCCCGAGCTTTACCACGCGACGCCGGAGGCGATGATGGCGGCGCTGGCGCAGGCGAGCGCGCCGACGGTGATGATGATCGGGCACAACCCGGGGATCGCCGAATTCGCCGCGCGCCTGCCGGCGAAACCGATCTACAGTGGCGATTTCCGCAAATATCCGACCTGTGCGACGCTGATCGTCGAGTTCCAGGCGGAGGACTGGCGCGAGGTCACCGTCGGCTCGGGCGCGATGCTCGAATTCTTCACCCCCTCGAACCGGGGGCGGTGAGGGGCGCCGCAGCGCCCCTTGCCGGGGCGCTCAGCGCGAGCGCACCATGCCCATGATGTCGAGCGTCTTCGCGAGCACCGGCTGCGCGATCGCATCGGCCTTTTCGGCGCCCTTGCCCAGGATCCGGTCGATTTCGGCCGGATCGTTCATCAGCCGCGACATCTCGGCCGAGATCGGCGCGAGCTTCGCCACCGCGAGATCGGCGAGCGCGGGCTTGAAGACGCCCCAGCCCTGACCGCCGAATTCCGCGATCACCGCCTCGGCGCTTTGGTCCGAAAGCGCGGCGTAGATGTTCACGAGGTTGCGCGCCTCGGGCCGCTCCGCGAGGCCCTCGAGCGTTTCGGGCAGCGGCGCCGGGTCGGTCACCGCCTTGCGGAACTTCTTCGCGATCGTGTCGGCATCGTCGGTCAGGTTGATCCGGCTCGCATCCGAGGGGTCGGATTTCGACATCTTCTTCGAGCCGTCGCGCAGGCTCATCACCCGCGTCGCGGCGCCCTCGATCAGCGGTGCGGGGGCGGGGAAGAAATCGACCTTGTAGTCATGGTTGAACTTCGCCGCGATGTCGCGGGTAAGTTCGACATGCTGCTTCTGATCCTCGCCCACCGGCACCATCGTCGCGTGATAGACGAGGATGTCGGCCGCCATCAGAGCCGGATAGGCAAAGAGGCCAAGCGACTGCGCCTCGGCATTCTTGCCGGCGGTCTTGTCCTTCCACTGCGTCATGCGGTTCATCCAGCCCATCCGCGCGACACAGTTGAGGAGCCAGCCCATTTCCGCATGGGCCGAGACCTGGCTTTGGTTGAAGAGCACCGAGCGCTCCGGGTCGATCCCCGCGGCGATGAAGGCGGCGGCCGCCTCCCGCGTCTGGCGTTTGAGCGCCTCGGGCTCCTGCCAGACGGTGACCGCGTGCAGATCGACGAGGCAATAGATCGTCTCGATCCCCTCGTCCTGTTTCTGGGCAAAGCGCTTCAGCGCGCCGAGGTAGTTCCCGAGCGTCAGGTTACCCGACGGCTGGATCCCCGAAAAGATGCGCGGTTTGAAGGCGGCGTTGATGTCTGCAGGCTGGTCGCTCATGGCGGAAGGCTCCGGGCTGGATAATCGGATGCCGAGGGCTTATCGCTAAAGCGCGCGGGGCGTCAACCGGACCCCCGGAACCGGAGGCCCCATGCGCTACGATTACCAGGAACATCCGATCAACCCGCTGCCGCCCGTGGTCTGGCTGCTGGTCGCGCCGATCATCCTTGGCGAGATCCTGTTCGGCCTTGGCCATGCCGGCCTTGCCGGAGAGGCGGCGACGGCCTGGCGGCTCGAGGCGTTGCAGCGTTTCGCCTTCGATCCGGAGATGCTGCGCCGGATGGTGGCGCAGAACCAGTGGCCCTGGCGCGGGGTGGCGCGGCTTTTCACCTATTCCTTCGTGCATGCCTCGCTGACGCATGCGGCGATGGCGGGGGTGTTCATCCTCGCGCTCGGCAAGTTCGTGGGCGAGATCTTCCGCGGCTGGGCGGTGGCGGCGGTGTTCTTCGTCTCCGCGCTGGTCGGCGCGCTGGTCTATGCCGCGATGCCCTTCACCCAGGTCGCGCTTTACGGCGCCTATCCCGGGGCCTACGGGCTGATCGGCGCCTTCACCTGGATCCTCTGGGTGCGGGTCGGGGGCACGCCGCAGCATCGCGCGCAGGCGTTTTCGCTGATCGGGATGCTCGCGGCGGTGCAGCTGATCTTTGCCGCGATCTTCGGCGCCTCGCCGGACTGGATTGCCGAATTCGCGGGCTTTGCCGCGGGCTTCGGGATGAGCTTTCTCGTCGGGCCGGGGGGCTGGCGGCGCACGCTCGACCGGCTGCGCCGCCGCTGATCCTTACGCCCGCTTGCGGCGCAGCATCGACTTGAGCTCGCCCGCGCCATAGACGCCGACCGCGGCGCCAAGGCCGAAGTAAAGCGCGATGCCCGAGCCGCAGAGAATGCCGAGCGCGCCCCAGCGCGCGGCGCCGTGGCTTGCGAGCATCGGGGCGAGCGCATCGGCGGTGAACCAGAGCTGCACGCCCATCACGGCCGAGACCGCGAGGATGCGCCAAAACCGGCGCCAGAAGCGCGCGTCGGGATGCGCGGCGCTGCCCATGCCGCGCGCGCCCCACCAGAGCTGGGCGACCATCGTCCAGCCCGAGACGGTGGTGGCAAGCGCGGCGGCCATGAAGCCCATCACCGGCATCATCCCCACCGCGAAAGCGGCGTTCACCACCATCGAGGCCACGGCGTAATAGAACGGGCGGCGGGTGTCCTCGCGCGCGTAGAAGAGCGGTTGCAGCACCTTTTGCAGCACGAAGGCGGGCAGGCCGAGGCCATAGGCGGCGAGCGCCAGCGCCGTGGCGGTGGTATCCTCGGGGCGCCAGGCGCCGCGATCGTAAAGCACCGAAATGAGCGGCGTCGCGATCACGACCAGCGCCACGGCGGCGGGCACGGTGAGGAAGAGCGCGAATTCCGCGCCGCGCGAGAAGCTCTCGCGCGAGGCGGCATGATCGCCCGCGCGCAGGTGGCGCGAAAGCACCGGCAAAAGCACGGTGCCGATCGCGATGCCGACGACGCCGAGGGGGAGCTGATAGAGCCGGTCGGCATAGCTCAGCCAGGCGACGGCGCCCTCGGTGAAGGAGGCCACCTGACGGCCGACGAGCAGGTTGACCTGCACCACGCCCCCCGCGAGCACAGCGGGGCCGGCGATGATCAGCAGGCGCTTCAGCTCGGGCGTGATCCGCGGCCGCCCGGGCCACAGCGCGAAACCGAGCCTTTGCGCCGCGACCCAGGTGAAGGCGAATTGCGCGACGCCGGTCAGTGGCACCGTCCAGGCGAGCGTGAGGCCCATGTCCCAGCCCGCCTTGTCGGCCATCCACATCGCGACGATGAACATCAGGTTCATCAGCACCGGCACCAGCGAGGCCTCGGTGAAGTGGCCAAACGCGTTCAGCACGCCCGAGAGCAGCGCCACGAGCGAGATGAAGAGGATGTAGGAGAACCCGATCCGGCCATAAAGCACGGCGAGGGTGAAGCGCTCGTCGCCGTGAAAGCCCGAGGCCATCGCCCAGACGAGCCAGGGCATCGCCAGCGTGCCGAGCACGGTGAAGAAGATCAGCACCGCGGAAAGCCCGGCGAAAGCGTCCTGCGCGAAGCCCTTCGGATCGTCGCCCGCCTCGAGCTTTTTCGCGAACATCGGCACGAAGGCCATGTTGAACGCGCCCTCGGCGAAGAAGCGGCGGAACATGTTCGGCAGCGAGAAGGAGACGAGGAAGGCCTCGGCCACCGGGCCGGAGCCGAGATAGGCCGCGATCATCATGTCGCGCACGAAACCCAGCAGGCGGGAGCCGAAGGTCCAGCCGCCGACGGTCAGGAAGCCCCGTACGAGGCGGACGGGTTTCATGCCGTGGCCGCCCGTTCCGCCCCGCGGGTGATCGCCTCGCGCAGGCGCTTGTCGAGCGCCTCCTTCTTCGACTTCGACAGTTTGAAGCCGAAGCTGTCCTTGACGTAGAAGCTGTCGACGACCTGCGCGCCATAGGTCGCGATCACCGCCGAAGCGATATAGACGTTGTTTGAGGCGAGCGCGCGGGTCAGGTCGTACAGCAGGCCGGGCCGGTCGCGGGTATCGACCTCGATGATCGTGTAGATGTCGGAGCCGCCGTCGTCGAAGGTGATATGGGTCGGGAACTTGAACTCGCGTTCGCGTTTCTTGACCTTGTCGCGGTCCTTCAGCGCCTCGCGCGCGACGACCTCGCCCTTCAGCGTGCGCTCGATCATCTTGCGCAGCCGCGGCAGGCGCGCGGCCTCGTAGGGGTGGCCCTCGGCGTCCTGGATCCAGAACACGTCGGTGGCGTAGCCGTCCTTCGAAGTGTAGCTGCGCGCGTCGACCACATTCGCGCCGACAAGCGCGAGCGCGCCGGCGAGCCGCGAGAAGATGCCCGGATGGTCGGCAAGCGCAAAGGCCGCGCGCGTCGCGTCGTGGTCGGGGTCGGCATGCAGGTCGATGCGGATCTCGTCATCGCCGATGCGCTTGAGCAGCTGCGCGAAGATCACCTGCATATCGGTCGAGAGCCCCTGCCAATAGGGATCGTAATGGCGCGCGGTTTCGGCACGCAGATCCTTCGTCTCCCAATCCGAGAGCGCCTCGCGCAGGGCACGTTTCGCCTCATCCGAGCGCTGTTCGCGGTTGACCGCCTCGAGCCCGTGTTCGAGCGCGCGGGCGGTTTCGGTGTGCAGCCGGCGCAGGAGCGTCGCTTTCCAGTTGTTCCAGACACCGGGGCCGACGCCGCGGATGTCGCAGACGGTGAGCACGGTGAGCAGGTCGAGCCGCTTGCGCGATTTCACCAGCTTGGCGAAGTCGCGGATCGTGCCCGGGTCCGACAGGTCGCGTTTCTGCGCGACGTCGGACATCAGCAGGTGATGGCGGATCAGCCATTCGACGGTTTCGCATTCCTCGGCATTGAGGCCGAGCCGCGGCGCCACCTTGCGCGCGATCTGCGCGCCGAGGATCGAGTGATCTTCGGGCCGGCCCTTGCCGATGTCGTGGAGCAGGAGCGCGACGTAAAGCACGCGCCGGTTCACCCCCTCGTCGAGGATATGCGAGCTGAGCGGCAGGTCTTCGACGAGCTCGTGGCGCTCGATCTGCGCCAGCGTCGAGATCACCTGGATCGTGTGCTCGTCCACCGTGTAGCTGTGATACATGTTGAATTGCATCATCGCCACGATCGGCTCGAATTCCGGGATGAAGGCGGCGAGCACGCCAAGCTCGTTCATCCGGCGCAGCGAGCGTTCCGGGTTGCCGTGTTTCAGCAGCAGGTCGAGGAAGATGCGCTGCGCCTCGCGGTTCTCGCGGACCTTGTCGTCGATCAGGTCGAGATGCGCCTGAACCACCCGCATCGCGTCGGGGTGGATCAGGAGGCCGGTGCGCAGCGCCTCCTCGAAAAGGCGCAGCAGGTTCAGCGGATCGGCGAGGAAGGCCGCCTGATCGGTGATGTTGATCCGGCCGTTGTCGTCGAAAAGCGGGGTGGTCAGCGGCTTGCGCCGGCGGAACAGCCGCTTGAGCACCGGCGGGCGCTTGACGTGCTGCGCCTCGAGCTTGGTGAGGAAGATCCGCGTCACGTCACCCACCCGGGTGGCATGGCGGAAATAGTCCTGCATGAAGATCTCGACGCCGCGGCGCCCGGCGGTGTCGGCGTAGCCCATGCGGCGGGCGACCTCGACCTGCGCGTCGAAGGAAAGCTGGTCGGAGGCGCGTTTCGCGATCAGGTGCAGATGGCAGCGCACCGCCCAGAGGAAATCCTCGGCGTCGCGGAAATGCTGATATTCCTCGGGGGTGAAGACGCCGAGCGGCACGAGCTCGGCCGCCTTGTTCACGCCGTGGATGTATTTCGCGATCCAGTAGAGCGTCTGCAAGTCGCGCAGGCCGCCCTTGCCCTCCTTCACGTTCGGTTCGAGCACGTAGCGCTGCCCGCCCTGGCGGCGGTGGCGCTCGGCCCGTTCGGCGAGTTTCGCCTCGGTGAACTCGGGGCCGGTGGTGCGGAAGAGGTCGTTGCGCAGCGTGTCGGAGAGGCGATGCGCGAGGCCCGCGTCGCCGTCGATGTAGCGCAGTTCCAGCAGTGCGGTGCGGATCGTCACGTCCTCGCGGCCAAGGCGCAGGCATTCCTCGACGGTGCGCGAGGCATGGCCGACCTTCAGCTTCAGATCCCAGAGCATGTAGAGCATGGTCTCGATCACGCTCTCGCCCCAGGGGGTGATGTGATGCGGCATCAGGAACAGCAGGTCGACATCGGAGGAGGGCGCCATCTCGGCGCGGCCATAGCCGCCGACGGCGAGCACCGAGAAGGCCTCGCCCTTGCCCGGATGGATCCGCAGCGCGACATGGAGCACGGCGCGGATGATGCCGTCGGTCATCTTCGCGTAATTGTGGACGGTTTCACGGGCCTCGCGCGGATGGCTCATGAAATCCGCCTCGATCCAGGGCAGCGCCGCGTCGCGCGCGGTGGTGAGGAAATGCACCGTCTCGCTGCGCAGCGCGCGTTCGTCGGTTTCCTGGCCGAGCGCGTCGTCGAGCGCCTGGATCAGCGGAAGGCGGGTCAGAAGCAAGGGCGCCCCGGCGCTGGCCGGGGCGGAGGTCGTGGTTTCGGTCACTTGATCGCCTGTTCCCAAAGCGGGCCTTTCCTGGGGCCGTCGGGGCGCGCCCGGGAGGGGGCGCGCCGGTTAGCTCAGAACCCGGCGCCGAAGGAGCGCGGTGCGGGGTCGATCACCACGACCTGGCTGTTGCGGATCTCCGCCACGGCAAGGCCGCGTTCGTTGGTGCCCTCGTTGCGCAGCCGGAAGATGCCGTTGACGCCGACGAAGCCCGAGGGCTGG
Organism: Paenirhodobacter sp.; assembly: GCF_050177655.1. Classification (NCBI taxonomy): domain Bacteria; kingdom Pseudomonadati; phylum Pseudomonadota; class Alphaproteobacteria; order Rhodobacterales; genus Paenirhodobacter; species Paenirhodobacter sp. Next base: position 63 of record NZ_JBFXGV010000006.1, on the reverse strand, counting down.
GTGAGCGCGCCGCGGGTGAGCGCATCGGCGCGGCCCGATTTCACCCGCGCGCCGATCGCGGCG